>NZ_MVQM01000023.1:0-5239 GCF_002067195.1 Pelotomaculum sp. PtaB.Bin117
TGCGCTGCCGGCCACGGCAACCGCTGCCTGAAGCAGGCGATGCCCGGCAACAGCCTGGGGATTTACGGCGGCTTTTCGGATTATATTCCGGTTCCCGCCGGTGACCTGTGCGTAGTTGAAGACAAGAAAGACTTTTCTTTAGAAACGCTGTCTGTTGTTGCCGACGCGATTACCTCCCCGTATCAGGCTGCCATGAAGGCCGGCGTTAAAGAAGGAGACGTTGCGATCGTTATTGGCGGCACCGGTGGAATCGGCGTATACATGACTCAGATCGTCGCGGCGTTGGGCGCCAAAGAAGTTATCGTAATTGCCAGAAATAAAGAAAAACTAGAGCGCGCTCTTAGTTTCGGGGCGACATACACGATCAGCACCCTGGACAAAGACGCTAAAGCGATTTCCGGTGATTTCAGGGCTTATTCAAAAGAAAAGAAATTGCCTAACTGGGGGCTGAAAATTTTTGAGTGCACCGGAACGAAAGCCGGCCAGGAAATCGCGCTGGGCCTGCTTACATTCCTCAGTAAAATGATGGTAGTCGGTTTTGGTATGGTCAAGACCGAGTACATGCTGTCGAGATTGATGGCGTTTGAAGCTGATATCATGGGCACCTGGGGCTGCCTGCCGCAACACTATAAGCCAGTGCTGAACATGGTGCTTGAAGGCAAAATCCAGGTTAAGCCTTTTGTGGATATCAGGCCGATGAGCACAATCTTAAAGGCATATGAAGAAGCGCACAGCGGTAAGTTGGTGCAGCGTATTGTGCTGACCCCGGATTTCTAGAATGACCATCCCCCGGCCAAGCTGCATTATTGCATGAATACTGCATTTTTGCAGTTATTAGCTTAAGGTTATGGCCTTAAACTAATGGCCGGGGGTTTATTTGATTTGGTGGATGCATTATTGCATTGGTTGGATCTGCAATTTCGCAATTAATGTCATATAGCCGGCATGCACTCCCTGGCAAGGATTTTGCATTAAATTTATTTTGTGCATGTTAATTTTTTAACATGCAATAAGCTAAAAATGGAGGGAGGTTTGACAATTAATTTTGATCTGACCGAAGAGTTGCAAGACATAAGAAAAGTGGCCAGGGATTTCGCGGTTAAGGAAATACAGCCGACTGTGGACGAGGATGACAAGGCCCACCGGTTCCGCCGGGATTTGGTGCAAAAAATGGCCGACTTGGGCTTCTTTGGTTGTGTCATACCTGAAGAGTATGGTGGAAACGAAATGGGCTGGTTGGCCGCCACCATTATCGCTGAAGAAATATCACGGGTGCACGCGTCGATGCGTTTGCCGTTCAACATGAACCCCAATGGCCCGGGATGCACTATTCTGAGATACGGTACGGAAGAACAAAAGATGAAATATCTGCCCGGCCTGGTCGACGGCAGCTTGCTGGGGATGTTCGCCATTACCGAGCCTGACTCCGGATCAGACGTGGGGTCAATGAGGACAAAAGCAATCAAGGATGGCGACAGCTATATAGTTAACGGTAATAAGATGTGGATTTCCAACGCCACCGTCTGTGATATGGGATTGCTTTACGCTTATACCGATCCGGCCAAAAAAATCAAAGGTATGTCAGCTTTTGTCATAGATATGAATACGCCCGGGATCACGATTGAGCCAATCACTGATAAACTGGGCACCTGGGGCGCGCCGGTCGGTTCGATTACGTTTGAAAACTGCCGTATTCCGGCATCCGCATTGCTCGGTAAAGAGGGACAAGGCTTTAAGATCTGCATGGAACAGCTGAACGACACCCGTTTGGGCTGCCAGGCCGGCGGTCTCGGTTTGGCGCAGGCTTGCCTGGACGCGGCCTTAAATTATGCTAATGAGCGGCAGCAGTTTGGCGTGCCGATCGGCAAATTCCAGATGGTCACCGACATGATCGCCCAGATGGCGACTGAGGTTGAAGCAGCCAGGTTCTTGGTGTACCGCGCCGCTTTCCTGAAAGATCAAGGCAGGCCTTGCACTTTGGAAACTTCTATGGGCAAGTACTATGTTGGCGAAGTAGTAAACAAATGCGCTGATTACGCCATGAAAATTTACGGTTCCTATGGTTACTCCGAGGAATACCCGGTTGCCCGTTACTACCGTGACGCCAAGTCGTATCAGATTGTTGAAGGCACCAGCAACATTCAAAAACTAATCATTGGTGAAACAATGCTTGGCTATCGCAAGCGTATATAGTATTATTATGAAGGTAATGGATCAATTAAATATGAGGGGGTTTTCAAATGCACGAAAATTTATACGAAGAACTTGCCCAGAATAGAAAAAGAATTAAAGCCATGGGCGGCGAAAAAGCTGTTGCGAAACAGCACAAAGACGGCAAGCTGACGGCGCGGGAAAGAATCGAGTATTTTTTTGACCCGGGCACCTTTACGGAAATCGGCATGTACCTCAAACACAGGGCAACTCATTTCGGCCTGGAAGACAAAGAAATTCCGGCTGAAGGCGTTGTTTGCGGTTATGGTAAGGTAAACGGCCGGATGGTTATGGTCGGCGCCGAGGATTTCACCTCCATGGCGGGTACATTCGGCGAATACCACGGCAAGAAGTTTGCCGCCGCGATCGAAATGGCCAAGGATATGGGCATTCCCTTTGTCGGCATGAACGATTCCGGCGGAGCCAGATTGCAGGAAGGTATCGACACGCTGCAGGCTTACGCGTGGCTGTTCAAGGCCCAGAACCTGGCATCAGGCATTATCCCGCAAATTGCCACCCTGATGGGTCCGTGCATGGGCGGCCAAGCGTACCACCCGGTTATGCAGGACTTTGTGTTCCAGTGCCGCAATACCGGATTTATGGGCATTGCCGGTCCCCCATTCGTAAAGACCCAGTTGGGCATAGACATCGATCTGCCGACGCTGTCCGGCTGGCAAGCGCACGCCGTCAAGTCGGGCTGCACCCATGTCGTGGTGGAAGACGATAAAGACTGCATGGACAAGGTGAAGGATCTGCTCGCTTTCCTGCCGCAGAACAACAAGGAAAAGCCAGCGCGCATTGCGTGCGATGACGACCCGATGAAACTGGTGCCGGAACTTGACGAAGTGATGCCTGAAAACAGAAATATGCCCTATGACATGCATAAGGTTATTTACAATATTGTTGACAACGGCTATTTCTTTGAAATACATGAAAATTTTGCGAAGAACGTAATTGTCGGCTTCGGCCGGTTTAACGGGAGAGCGACAGGTATCGTCGCCAGCCAGCCCAACTGGATGGGCGGCGTAATTAACTGTGACGCCGCTGACAAGGTAGCCCGGTTTGTCCGGTTCTGCGACCTGTTCAATATTCCTCTCGTGAACATTCACGACACCCCGGCGTTCATGATCGGCCCGGACGAAGACTGGAAGGGTATCCTGAGACACGGCGCCAAAATGCTGTACGCTTATATTGACGCCACGGTGCCGAAGGTAACAATAATCATGGGTAAATCGTTTGCCGGCGCCTATCTGGGCATGTGCTGCAAAGACACCGGCGCGGACATCGTGTTCAGCTGGCCGCAGGCTACAGTGACCATCGTCGGCGCGGAAACAGCGGCGAGCGTTATTTTTGCCAAGGAAATCAAGAATTCAGAGAACCCGAAGGAAACAGCGGCGCAGAAGATTAAAGAGTACAGAGACCTCTATCAGAACCCGTATAGTGCCGCCAGCCGCGGGTATATCGACGATGTGATTATGCCGAATGAAACCAGGAGAAATATTTGCCTGGCTCTCGATATGCTGGAGAACAAAACTGTGGCTAGACCGTACAGGAAATACTCCAATATCAATTTATAGAAAACCAATTTACTAATTAATGTGGCAGGAGTTGATTTCTAAAGACAAGCCGGTGACGCGGCTGACGGGCTTAATCCATGAAACCGCGTCACTGACAGGCCATATAAAAAGTAAATATTAGGCTTCGCCCGCCGGCGGAGCCTGTTTATCGAAAAGTAACACTATTATGACTGGGAGTGAGGCGGTGACAAGATTTTATGCTGGCTAATCTGATTAAGAAGCCGCCGCTGACCCTCTGTCCGGATCAGACAATCGGGGATGTTTTGCGGTTATGGCAGGAGCATCCCATTGGAGTTGTCGGCATCGTTGATGAGCAAGGCCGTCTGCTCGGAGTGGTAGGCAGCGGGCTGACCTTTCGTGACGGGACGCCAATCTCACTGGACACAAAACTGGCTGAAGTAATGGATAGAAATTTTATCAGCATGAGTCCGGATGTATACCAGGAAGAGGCTTGGACAGCTCCCAGCGAGGTAATCGCTATCGTTGACGCTGACGGAAAGCTGCAGGGAATCAGTACAAAGTATGACCTGGCTACTTCTCTTTATCCTTACACCAAGTTTATCAGCCGGGAGCTTGATGCTGTACTTAATGCCGCCCACACAGGGATCATTTCAATAAACAAAGACGGGATTATTACAACATTCAACCCCGCCGCCGAGAAGATCACCCGGAGAGCCAGAAGTGAGGCTATCGGTAAGTTTCTGGCGGATGTCGTAATACCAACCGGCCTTCTGGAAATTCTGGAGACCGGGGAGACTAAATTCGGCCAAAGGCTTCCGGTGAAGTATTCGGTAGGCACAAGAATATACGTCAGCAACCGCAGCCCTATTATCGAAGATGGCAAGGTTATTGGAGCAGTAGGTATTTTTCAGGACATTTCCGAGATTGAGTTTATATCTCATGAATTAGAATCTGTTAAAGAGCTGAACAAGGAACTAAAAGCGTTGATTGAGTCTTCATACGACGGCATTTTGATTGCAAGGCGTGATGGTGTTGTTTCCCAGGTGAATGAGGCGTACACCAGGATGACCGGACTCAGGGCCAAAGATATCGTTGGCCGGCCTTTTCAGAAACTGGTGGAAGGCGGTCATTACGCCTCGTCGATTGTAGATGCTGTCTTGAAGAAAAAAAAGGCTGTTACCAATTTGCAAACTTCACCAATGGGGAACAGGCTTCTGATCACCGGCAACCCTGTGGCTAACGAGCGTGGCGAAATTGTCAGAGTCGTAATCAACGTGCGGGATCTTACCGAGTTCGAAAAGTTAAGACAGGAATTGCATGACAGTAAAAATCTCAACCGCCGTTATCAGGCCGAGTTGTGCAACCGGAACGGCCAGCAGAATAAGGAACAAAACTTAGCCACCAACTCGCCGGAGATGCAAAGTGTTATTGATCTTTGCACCAGGGTGGCTCAGGTGGACTCAACAGTGCTGCTGATCGGTGATTCCGGC
>NZ_MVQM01000024.1:0-5266 GCF_002067195.1 Pelotomaculum sp. PtaB.Bin117
GGCTCCCTTTGAACAGACCTTGAATGCGATACAGCATGTAGAAGAAAATTCAAACGCGTCGGAGAAAGATACTATAATATTTATTTATTCCGATTCCTATACAAGGAAAAACAAATATGCGATGGCTCAAAAGGGAATTGAACGCAGTATACAAGAAGGAACGACCATGCTGAATGGATATCCCGTAGTTAGCTATGGGGTTAAGTATGCCAGAAAGATATATGAATCTATGAAATCTCCGATAATGTTGAATACTGCAGATGAAGACTCAAGGCTGCAATTGGAAATAGTTTTAGCAAGTGGTTGGTCCGGTTACTCATCGCGTAGTTTACAGGAAGTCATAGCGCACTGTAAAAATATCCCTTTAGATGAAATGATCCGCCATGGTCAATATGAGGATAGGCTGGCAGCTTACTATACTGAAGTAAGTACGCCGGTACTTAGCTTTATGGCTTCAAATTTGACGGGTTATGATATCGCGGCGTTTCATGTAATAACGGTCGTTACTCACATTTTGCTGGCCGCTGAGCAGGGTGTCAAGCATATTATGATGGAACATGGACTGGGTATGAACCTGGTGCAAGATGTAGCGATGTTGAAAGTTTGTGAAAAATTGACTAAGTATTATTTGGATAAATTTGGTTACAAAGATATTACTCTCACCACAAGTATTTTCCCCTATCTTGGTTCCTGGCCACTTGATGTAGATAAATCAACTGCCCTAATTGCCTGGAATACGATTATTGGAATTTTGGGAGGAGCTAATTCTATTTTCCTAAAATGCGCCGATGAAGCCTATGGTACTCCCACTAAAGAAGGTATGGCCTCTGCGGCCAAATTGGCTAGACACCTGATAAGGGTATTACGTAATCAAACTTTACCTGATAACAAGGAATTAGACATTGAAGAGCAGATGATAGAAGCAGAAGCACGAGCGGTAATTGAAAAACTATACGAAATGGGCGACGGGGATCTGGCTGTGGGGATGGTTAAAGGGGTAGAAGCAGGGGTCCTGGATACTATGTTCGCTCCCTGGCGCTGGTTAAAAGGGAATGTTCTTTTGGTCCGTGATGTCAGAGGAGCATTAAGATATTTGAAGCATGGCAATGTTCCCCTGCCAAAGGAAGTTATTGAGTACAATCGCGAAAAAATAGCCGAAAGAGAAAGAAAAGACAACATAACAGCGGAATTAAACACCCTGATTCATGATGTGGGCTGGGCTTCCAGGCTATAAATATATGTTGCAGAACCATAAAGGAGTGTAAGTAGTATGGACATTAATTTATTAATTGATTTTGGCAGCACTTACACGAAAGTTCTGGCGGTGGATTTGGATACTGAGACTGTCCTGGGGCAGGAGCAGGCGGTTACAACAGTTGAAAGCAGCATCATGGTTGGTCTTCAGAACGCCTTGAATAAACTATACACAGCGAATCCGGTTATTAAGGAGGAAAAGATAAACAAAAGATTGGCCTGTAGTAGTGCTGCCGGAGGTTTGCGAATAATTGCCATCGGTTTGGTGCCTGAATTGACACTGGAAGCGGCACGCCGGTCTGCTCTAGGCGCCGGCGCGAAAATTGTGGGGTCTTATGCCCACGAATTGGATGAGGAGTCCATTTGTGAAATAGAAGCGAATACGTGTGACATGATTATGCTTAGTGGCGGAACTGATGGCGGGAATAAAGAAGTAATATTGCATAATGCCCGGGCGCTAGCCGGATTGAAAAAAAATTTAGTTGTTTTGGTTGCCGGAAATAAGGTGGTACGTTCGAAAATTAAAGAGATATTTCTAAGCGCGGGCAAACAAGTGGAGGTTACTGAGAATGTTTTGCCCGATGTCAATGTGATCAATGTTGAACCGGCACGCACAGCCATAAGAAATATTTTTATGGAACGTATTGTTAAATCAAAGGGACTGGATTCAGCCCAGGCATATGTGGGAAGTATTTTGATGCCCACGCCTATGGCTACTCTTCGTGCGGCTAAATTACTTGCCGAGGGCACCAAAGATGAACCTGGACTGGGGGAATTGCTTATTGTTGAAGTGGGTGGAGCAACGACCAATATACATTCCGTAGGGCATGGGTATCCGCGGGATGGGAGTGTGATTCTGAAAGGGTTACCTGAGCCCTATGCTAAAAGGACAGTGGAAGGTGATTTAGGAATTCGCTGGAACGCTCATACCATATTCGAATTAGCCAATGACCGCTTGAGAGAAAATCTACAGCTAAACAATTATCAAGAAAGTATACCGCATGTTGAAGAAGTTACCCGCGGTATGGGGGGAAATGTTGGCTATGTCCCTCAAGATGAGCAGGGCTTCCTTTTAGACACCTCCCTGGCCAGAACTGCTGTTCAGGTGGCCATGGAAAGACACGCGGGCACACTACGGGAGGTTTCCGGCTTTGGAGGATTAGTGCCTGTTCAGTACGGCAAAGATCTAACGGATACCAAGGTGGTCGTAGGTACCGGTGGTGTATTTCGTTATGGATTGTTTCCGCATAGTATCCTTGAAGGTGTCCTTTTTGATTCTCGCGCTCCTTTTTCGCTGAAGCCCAAAGAACCTTGCTTTTATGTAGATAAAGGATACGTTATGTATGCCGCGGGTTTACTTGCTGATGTTGCGCCAACCAAGGCTTTGAGGATATTAAAGAAACATATTCAACAAATTAGTAAACAAATTAGTAAGTAAGGATGTGAACCAATTCCCGGTTTACAGATGAAAGGGAATCGGGTGCAAATCCCGGACGGTCCGGCCACTGTAAGTGGGGAGCGGCTCCCATGATGCCACTGGGTCTTTTACCCGGGAAGGCGGGAAGTACGCCATGAGCCACAAGTCAGGATACCTTGATAATAATGTAATTACTGCTTTTAACCTTCCTGGGAAAGGTAAGTGGTGAATTTGAGCGCTGATAGTATTCTATGGCTCAATATATTACCCTGGCTTTTTCAAAGGCCGGGGTTTTAGTTTTCAAGAAGGGGGGTTGCGCAAATTGTGTTACAGTTACCCAAAAAAAATAAAAATATTTAATTTGTTGACGGCACTACTTGTCATACTGAGTTTACTCTACTCTATGACAGCTGGTCTTGGAGCATATTTACAACCCTGTTACGCCGATACCGTTTCAGTGGCCGGGATGGCTACTAAGGCGGTAGAATTTATCAACACAAAGTACCAAAGCGGTGAGAGCATTGACGGTTATGCTGCCTATGTCCTGGACCTGGCCGGCGAGGACCTGATGGCAGTCAAATGGACAGCCGGCGGCAAGACCTTGAAAAACAAGATCGAAAGTCTGGCCGACCTCCTCGGGGACAGCAACAGCTTAATCACGTACATAACGTCCACTCAGAACGCCGACGGCAGTTTCGGACCTCTTGCCAACGAGTACGGCACCAAAGCGCCGCTGCTGGCTCTGGCGACGACCAGGGCCGACACTGTCGGCGCCTCCGTTTACGACCAGGTGAACAACTCCATCACCCTTGCCGTTTCCTATTTTAAGAACGGCTACCAGAGCGGCAGCATGTCTTATGTGGCAACCGGCTGGAATTTTGATTACCGTTGCGTGGAGGCGCTTGCCGCTGCCGGCGAAGACCTTGCGTCGGGCGGCTGGACAAAAGGAAGCGTCTCTTTAAAGGACCGGGCGGTCGCCTCGGCTGATACCGTGGCGGCAAACCCCGCCGCGCAAAACGCCGTGTCTCTGGCCAAGGAACTTACCGTTCTCCGCGCCGTTTACCCCGCCTCGCCCAACATAAATATTCTGGCTGACGCGATAATAGCCCAAAAAGACACTTCCGTTCCGGGGCAAATCAGGTTCGGCGGCAATATCTACGACGATGTCCTTGTCCTGACCGCCCTGGGCAAGGCAGGCAGGCTCGGAGATGTTGACCAGGGTAAGGCGCTTGCTTACCTCAACACGTTGAAAACTGTCCACAATAACAGCTGGGGCGTAGCTACCGGGGCCGCCTGGGGAGGCTTTAACCCGGCGGAGTCCGACCTGACGGCCCAGGTGATCAGCGCGCTCAGCTACTTTGCCGACGCCAACAATCACGGTACCGGCGTGTATAACTCCATACAAGACGGTCTTACCTACCTGGCCGACATCCAGGACCCGGACACGGCGGCTATTACGGCCCAGTGGGACAGCACGTTCGCCACGGCTGAAACTCTTATCGCCCTGAAATCCCTAGGCAAGACCTATGATGAATATGCTGGCGCCGCGTCGTCCTGGCTGAAAGTATCCAGGACCAAGACCATCGCCCAGTGCCTGCTGGCGCTCAGCAAATGGAATGACGACACGACCCGGCGCGACCGGCTGGCCAACCTGTTGGCAGGCAGGCAAAAGCACGCCGGGCCGGGGCAGGGTTCCTTTGAAAACAGCGTTTACAGCGACATGTGGGCCTTTATCGCCCTGGGCGAAGCCGGTCGGACGGGCGGCATCGACAGCGCCGCAGCGAAGAACTACATCCTCTCCAAACAAGGCGCGGACGGCTCGTGGGGCGAAACTTTCGGAAGCGATTACTACGCCGACTTCCTGTCCACCACCCAGGCTATCCGGGCGCTCACCTACCTGCCCGATCTGTCGGACCAGCCGGTACAGACCGCGATTGACAACGGCCTGGCCTACCTGAAAGGTTTGCAGCAGGCAGACGGCGGTATCTATTCCACCTGGGACGACCCGGCGGTGGACAACTCAGAGCTTATTGTCACTCTGCACAGGCTGGGCAAAAATCCTTCCGCCAACGAATGGAAAAACACGGGCGGGCTAACCTCCGTCGACTGTCTGTTGAACAATATAATGAACGCCGACGGCAGCTTCGGCACGGCCAAAAACGTATTCGGGGCCGCGGAGGCGCTGTCGGCCCTGCTAATGGTCACAGGCCAGGGCAATCCCTGCACAGGCGACAACCAGCCTAACCCGAACCAGGACGAGTACAGCGTAAGCATCGCCGTGGCAGGGATGAAAGGCACACTTCTCTTCGGCCCGGGGAGCGTTGCCGTGAGCGCAGACGGGCAATGGGGCAAGACAGCGCTGGGAGCCCTGCATGCCACCGGGCTGAGCTACTATGCCGACCCAAGCAACGGTTTCGTTAAAAATATTGAGGGACAGGTTAACAGCGGCATGAACGGTTGGATGTTCAAGGTCAACGGAGCTGTGGCGGCGGTATCGGGCAAAGACCAGCCGGTTAGCGCGGGAGACCGGATTATCTGGTGGTACAGCGACGACATCAACTCCAGCGGGCCGGACTGGAACAGCTTGTTAAACGG
>NZ_MVQM01000025.1:0-5267 GCF_002067195.1 Pelotomaculum sp. PtaB.Bin117
TACTCCTTCTGAAACACCGCCTGCCCCATCACAGTCGCCCAGTTGCTCCAGGGAGAGTCACTTTTCTTAAAAAGTCTGGGGTACCCAGGTATGGGACAGAAAACGTGATAAGATACTTGGGCATATACATACGTGTCATCCTCATTAAAGACGATATCCGGCGTTACCGGGTTAGGATTTAGAGCGTCAAAAGGCTGGTGCGGTTCTCCTGCTGCACCACCGGTCCCTGAAGGAGTAGGGAGCTGCGCTCGAACCACATTGATTGCTGACTGGTTAGCAAGGGTATAGTCATGGAAAACGGCGGCGGTTCTACCGCCTTCCCTGGCGGCCTGCAACGCAACGTCTTTAGCGTGTGCGACAACTCCCCAGTATAAACCGCTAATTATGCCGAGCATAAAGAAAGAAAATACAATACAAAATATTGTTACCTTGCCAACCCCTCTTTCATCCTCCCACAGCCTCTTAAAAAGACCCATTAATTTCCCACCACCTTAACGAAAATCTCGGCCAGGAAAAGGCCGTAGAAGAGGTATACCCCAAAGCATACCTCTTCACCCGCATCCCTGTTGTATCCTGTTTTATTGAAAAACGATAACATGACATAAAAGTTTTCACTGAGCCAATGGCCGGCGGATCCCTCGGCCAGATGCTTGACCATATAAACCACAAAGGCGATTAGCCATGCAAAAATAAATGCGAATATGCCAACGTGGGCACCCACCAGCGCCCCCAGGGCGAGAGCGATTTTGAAGTCGCCGCCGCCCGCCTTGCCCAGCAACCAAAAAATAAAAGGCCCTGTACCGGCCATCAAGGCAGATATAAAGCAATAATACAAATCACCCCGCAAGTACCCCAGCAGCAGACCGAAAAGCAGTCCGGGAACCACATGGGCGTTATAGATTTTACCCGTCTCCATATCGGACCTGGCAGCAGCGGCCGCAAGCGCGGCCGCAACCACAGTTCCTGTCCATTCAGCTCCCATTAAAATCCCTCACTCGCGCTTGTCAAAGTGGAGGACGTATTGTTCCAGGCAGTTTGGATTTTTTCGTACAAATTAGGAGTGCCAAAGAGACCATACGCCAGGAGCGCAAGTCCGGCTGCCATCATGACCGTTTCAACTGAAATGGCCTTGATGCCATCCTCGTCGTTCCAAAGCTTCTTTAGAAACTTAATCACTTCAATCACCTCCTTTCACTTTCAATCCGTCTTAACAACCGCCCGGGCAGTGCCCGTTGCAGAGACAGGCATATCAATAAAAGACGTGCTTCCTGTAATTAAACCAACGGCACCGGCAAAAAACGTTCTCACCTTAGCCCTGGCCGACACCTTATAGGAGTCAATTCCCACCATTTCACCCCTCCAGTCACTTGTTGAATTAAATGAGACTCCCCTTGCCGCTGTTAAATCGCTACTGTTCAATGAGAAAGCAGAAAGGGCCGCGTTTGCCGCCCTCTCTGAAGAATTGATCTGTGCGTGCCACCGGACGTCCTCATGTATCCCGACAACATTGCCGCTGCTGTCGTATTCCGGCGCCGCTGTCGATTCCTTTATGGCATCCGCGGTCATAGCTCCGGACAAAGAACTCGAATCGCAGGCAACCACCAGGTTGCCCTGCACGAGCCTGAGCCTTCCCATGTCGCTCGCAAGCCCGGCGATAAGCAGCAAGAAAAACATAGCCATCACGGAAAAGGTTATCTGGGAAAAACCCCTTTCGTCCCGGATTAGATTACTGACCCGTGAAAACACTGCCCGCACCCCCGTAGAGCGTTATGAAATAAGGCGCGGCCATGGACGTAACAGCCGCCAGCATTGCCGACAAGACCAGCGGAACCGTAATAATATTTTCAAGCTTCTTAATCCTGCTGTTAACCAGATAGCCCCGCCGCGCTTCCATGTCCCGCAAGACGTTTTCCAGGGCCACGGTAATACCCCCGGCACCGTACCGGTGAGCCAGGCTGATGTTTTCACAGGCGGAGGCGAGCTCGCCGGCATCCATTATCTCCGCCCGCCGCGCGAGCTCCCCCATGGCCTCCTGAAGCGTCATGCTTCCTTTAACGTCAATCATAACCCTTGCTATTTCCAAAGACAGGTCAACGTCGATTTTTCCCGCCCAGACTAAGGCCTCTTCCACCGACTGGCCGCCCTTGATGCCCACAACGAGCAACTTTAAAAACAAGGGGGTCGCGCGTTGAAGGTTAAAACCGATGTTGTTGACTTTCTGAGCCAGTATACTTACCGGGATGACATATCCGAGAAGCGCGCCGATGACGGCCCCCAATAACCAGGCGCGGCCGAAAAGAACAGCCAGGCACGCCGCCAGACCAACGGACGAAAGAACCCTGAGCCCCAAGAATTCCTCGCTGCCAATTTTCCAGCCCGCGATTTTTAATACTTCAGGCAGGTTTGGCAGGGAGATTAAATTCTTTAAGGCTGTGGGCATGACCGAAACAAACAATCCCAAAAAGTCAATGGCCTGTGACACTATGCCCTTACGCTCTACCGCCTCACCCGCCGCGCCGCCTCCCTCAAACGCTTCCACAAGAGGGTTCCTGACTAAATACAAGTAGAGACCGAAACATAAAAAAGCAACAAACAAAAATACCGAAATGTAAAAAAGCAAATCAGCTCAACTCCCCTTCCAATTTCCGGCATTTCCAGCGTACCCATACCTGCACGAGCACAGCCTGAAACATACCTCCGTAGATAACCATTTTCCCCGTGGAAGTAGAAAGAACATTTTTATAAATATCCGGCATAAGGAGAAAGCCCAGCAAAAAGAAGCCTGTGGTTGTGATCATGGCGATAGTGGCGTCACCCAATAAATCTGCCAGCCCCGACCTAACGGCATCACGCACGATGTCCCTGCCACGGAGCATTCCCTGAACTTCTTCCAGCAGTTCGAGCGCGCCGGTGCCCCCGCCCAAACGGATAAAACGAGCCAGGACATTTCCAAGCACTCTACCCTCCCTGACCAGAAGCCGCCTGCCGAAGTTTTCCGCCGCCTCATCTTCTTTTATCCCTGATTCGATTTCTTGAGACATATTCAAGAATTCACCGGCAACCGGCTGTTTGGAAGTGGCGGCGGCGGATTCCAGCGCCTTTTTAATGGACATGCCGCTTCTCAGCGATACAAGAAGTGAAAACGTACCCCCGGGAAGCGCTTTTAACACAGCCAGCTTCCACAACGCCTGCCGGTAGGCCCCGTAAAAACGGGGAATTAATATAAAGCCTGCAACCGCTGACAGGATGCCGAAAATTATTCTGCCTGACACAAACCAACCCAACGCACCACAGGCAAAAATCGTCAAGATCCCCGTGTTAAATGCATCTTTCCGATCAAATACGCCCTCCTCGCACCCCCAGAATCCGTATAGCGCCGGCAGGCGAACGGACATCCTCTCCTGCTCCAGACCCGTGTAAGTATTCATGCTGCAGTCAAGGGGATTATGCCGTACCGCCGCATAAACACCGGTAATCATGAAAAAGGCGGAGAGAAAGGCAAAAACGTAATAGTAGACTATGCCACCCGACCTCCTTCACCTTTTTTCAACAATTTGGGTTCGGCAACCTGTACTAGGTTAGCCCCCTTAAATATCACCCTTACGTCAGGGAGCAGCATATCGTTTACCCACTTGGGCACGACTTCCGATATTTCCAATACGCGTCTCTCGATCCTGCCGTCGTCATGCTTGATCAGACCCGAGTATACGGCAACGTCCACGGACGAGGCCACCAGGCCCAGCAGGTAATTCATCCCCATGCTCTGACCCTCGCTGCTCATGCTGGCCAGAATTGGCAGTCGATACATCACGGCGTCGTAACAATTTACTGAGTGAACTGTTGTAATGGAATGGGTACCGGTATTCATCCCGGTTAAAACAAAAAAAGTGTTGAAATCCCGGCACTCGCCAAATAGCAAGAGCCCCGGCCTTGTCCGTAAAAGCACGGTCTGCACGATATAGGACAGCTTAACGCCCCCCTTGTCCTCAATGTTCGGGAGGATCGGCTCGAACTGCCTTACCCTGTCGTTTAATGGCCGGGTCTCAATGGGATCTTCAATGGTTAGGACGTCAGTATCAACCTCGCCCGTAAAGCTGTTGGCGCAAGTTGTCTTGCCGCTGCCCATCGGACCGCAGACCACAATGTTCCATTTGTTTTTCAGCGCCATTTTTAGAAACGCTTTTGCCTCTTCGTTGAGATAGCCCATGGCCACCAGCTCGTCCAGGGAGAAAAACTTGGGAAATCTCCTGACCATTAATGTACTGCCGTGCAGTGACACACCCTTTAACACCGCACTGACACGTGAACCATCCGGTAATCTTGCGTCCACTATGGGCGAACTTTCATCCAGCCGGCGGCCAGCTGACTGCGCTATCTTGACCGCCGTCCTGCGCATGTGTTCTTCAGATAAAAAAAGGAGCTTGCTGTCCTCGATCCGGTGCAGGCGTCCATTTTTTTCGTACTCGCCGTTATTGTACTTGTAGTACCGCAGTTCGTTCACTTCGTTGTCATCAAGCAGTCTCTGCAAGGGGCCAAAACCGAGAATGTCGTTTGAAACCGCGTCCACGATCCTGTTTATATCCGGCGCGCCGGACTCCAGGGCTATCTTCCGGACGGATGCTCTTAGATAATCGCGGGACTGTGCAGGAGCTGAAAAAGCTTCGGGCTTTTCATCACGGATATGATTGACAGCCTTTATCCTGACCTCCTCGGCTATCTGGCTGAATTTACCTTCGTCAATGGATTCAACCTTTATGTTGCCGCCCCCTTTAAGCATTGTGTAACGTGTATCACGTGTATCCTGCATTTTAGCTCACCTCTTTTCTTCTTCTCCCAAATGTGCTAAACAGCCGGGAAATAAAAGAACGACTTTCTTTTTCGATCACCGGCCACGCGGGCCCCATTACTTTTGCTATATACCGGCTGACTGCTTCATAATAAGGTGAACCAGGCCCGGCAACGTCACCGCCGGCAGCGTTCAAGGCTTTTAATACAGATGGATCTACCGGGAACTGGTCTGTAAATTTCTGTCCCAGGAACCCTTCGATGTGTTTTTTTACAAGAGCGCCTGGAATGTTGAACTCGTTCAGCAAAAGCCGGATCTTTCTTACTTCAATATCATTGGAAGGCGCGGTATCCCGGAAAAAGGATGTGGCGTTTTTAACCTTGGCCTTGTCCGGCGTGATGAAGAAGAAAATGTCCGGGACATACCGGAGTACTGCAAACAGGGAATCGGCCACGCCGTAGCCAAGGTCGATCAATACGGC
>NZ_MVQM01000026.1:0-5340 GCF_002067195.1 Pelotomaculum sp. PtaB.Bin117
GGTTATCTTGGCCACAAAGGAACCAGATTTGAAAATGGGTGAAATGGAGTTGAAACTGGCTGAAACCGCCGCAGGTTTCTTGGCCAAACAAATGGAACAGTAACCAATGTGGCCTTAAAAGGGCCACTTTTTTGTTAAGAGACCTTTAGGCATACAACGCGGCTTATGTTCGGCCCCTATAATTGTTCGAGCTCTCTCGCCCTCGGGTTCGGTCAAACTCGGCGCTTTGCGCCTTAAGACAGTTCCCTCACTTATCCTCGGGCTCACTCGCTCTTTGAATTAGGCCTCAAAATCGCCGCTTATGTATGCCTAAAGGTCACCAAAGTTCTTGGAGTTAGCGAAAGGAGTACCGTTAATTATGCCTCTGCAAGCTGGTATAACCATCACAGGGCTGGGCCCCGGCGCGCCGGGTCATATCACCATGAGCGCCTGGGAGGCTTTGAGAGCCTCCACTTGTACCTTCCTGCGGACTAGTCGACACCCCGTAGTCAGTTGGCTCGTTAAGGAAGGGATTTCGTTTTCCACTTTTGATTATCTGTACGAACAGTCACCAGCCTTTGAAGAGGTCTACGCGGGGATTTGTCAGGCAGTAATCACGGCGGCGCGTCGCGAATCCGTGCTATACGCTGTTCCCGGCCACCCGCTGGTGGCTGAGGAGTCGGTTCGCCTGATTATAGAGGCTGCGGAGCGGGAAAATATTAGTGTTTGCATCCAGCCGGCTTTGAGCTTTCTTGACGCTATTATGACCGCGCTCAAGCTGAACCCAGGCGCTTGTTTCCAGGTAGTCGACGGGCTGCGCATTGATGACAGTATGCCGCTGCCGGCCAGACCGGCGGTAATTACACAGGTGTACAGCCGGCTGGTGGCGGCTGACGTTAAAGTATCGCTTCTGGAATATTACCCGCCTGGACATTTGATCACAGTGGTGAGAGGCGCCGGCATACCGGGTGAGCAAAGAATTGAAAATATCCCCCTGTCGGAGTTGGACAGGCTGGACTGGGTGGATTATTTGACAAGCCTGTATGTACCGGAAGTTGGAAGTCAGAGGTCGGAGGCCGGAGATCAAGGAAAGAATGAAACAGGTACGGATGACGGAGATAGGGTATATGGACAAGCCATAATAGATGGGGAAGAACCTGGAGAAAGCGAGGGCGTGGAGGTTATCCGGGTTAACGATAATACCAATACCGGTTCAGATAACGGGCGCCGGACGTTGAACATCAGCCGGCGTTTATGCCGCTTCCCATTGGACCCGCTGGTTAACCTGCTGGCGAGGTTGCGTGGAAAAGGAGGCTGTCCGTGGGACCTGGAGCAGGATCACTTAACATTAAGACCATATCTCCTTGAGGAGACGTATGAAGTATTGGAAGCCCTGAATGAAGAAGATATGTATAAATTATGTGAAGAACTGGGAGACTTATTACTACAAATAGTATTTCACGCGCAAATTGCCTCGGAAAACCGGTTGTTTGACATGAACGACGTTGTCAACGGCATTAGTGAAAAAATAACCCGCCGGCACCCACATGTTTTTGGTTCGGCAACCGCCAGGAACAGTTATGAAGTAACGCTTAACTGGGAAAAAATAAAAGCCGGGGAAAAGGGAAGAAATAAGCCTGCAAGCCTGCTTGACAGTGTTTCCATGGCTTTACCGGCGTTAATGCGGGCGGTGAAGTTGCAGAAGAAAGCCGCTAGTGTCGGGTTTGACTGGCCGGATTACCGGGGCGCTATGGAAAAATACCATGAGGAGTTGGACGAACTAAGACACGCTATTTCAACCGGAGATGAAAAACAAGTTGAAAAGGAGATGGGCGATCTGCTCTTTTCAGTGGTTAACTTAGCCAGGCTGCTTGGTGTGGAGCCCGAATCGGCTCTGGCGTCAACCTCTGAAAAATTTGTCAAAAGATTTCGCTATATTGAGAATAGAGCACGGTATACCGGTAAAGAACTATCAAAATGTTCGCTTTCCGAACTGGATGCTTGGTGGGAGGAGGCAAAAAAACAAGAAAAAAAGTAAAAAACTATTAAAAAACCTAGGAAACATTTTCTTTGCGGAAGGAACTACGAGGATTTTAGCGAATAAGTTATAAATTAATATCTCTATTTTATATAGGAGGGTTCAAATGAATAAGGCTGAGTTGATTTCAAACGTTGCCGAAAAAACGGAATTAACCAAAAAAGACTCGGAAAAAGCCGTAGGTGCGGTGCTTGGCGCAATTGAAGAGGCGCTGTCAAGGGGCGACAAGGTCCAACTGGTGGGTTTCGGTACCTTTGAAATTAGGGACAGAGCTGCCCGTAAAGGAAGAAATCCACAGACCGGTGAAGAAATTAACATTGAAGCTGCCCGTGTACCTGTATTCAAGGCAGGGAAAGCTCTTCGCGACGCTGTGGGCAAATAGAAACTGTTAATGAAAATTGATAATCGGGCTTAAATGTCTGATTTTTAAGGCGATTATGTTTGATTTGGATGAACATGTTTTGTTCCATATTAGCCTGGCGCCTGATATTGCGTAAAAGGTGGTAAATATGCTTGCGCCTTGATAAGTTCCTTAAAGTTTCCCGGGTGATCAAACGGCGCACCCTGGCTAAAGAGGTCTGCGACCGGGGCCAGGTTGCGGTTAATGGTCGTGCGGCCAAAGCCGGAGCGGAAGTCAAACCAGGTGACACTATAATGATTGGTTTTGGAAACAGGAACCTTAAACTAAAAATATTATCGATTCGGGAAAATGTGCCGGCTAAAATGGCGGCGGAATTATACGAGATTCTGGAAGATTCCCGGCTGGTAAGAAATGATGGCGAGCTGTTGTAACAAGTAATCCTGTTTGTTGCAAGCCAGGCAAATAACGAGAGGGACGGTATCTTTTATCGCCCCTTTTTTATATGTCCGGTTTTTCTGCCGCTATGTTTTTCAGATTTCCGAAACGTTGTAAAACTTGATAAATCGCTTCAGCGCCAAAAGTTAGCGCTTCAACCGGGATCCGCTCGTCGGCGGCGTGAATCAATTTAGAAACTTCAATTTCCGGAGGCAGGTTCATCGGCATGTAGCCATAGGTTTGAATGCCCAGTTGTGAGAAAAAGTGACCGTCCGTGCAGCCGCTTAGCAAAAGCGGCACGGGATAACAGCCCGGGTCGGCCTTGCGCAGGATTTCAGCCAGGGTGTCAAACAAACCCATGTCCGGTTCGCCGGGGTCCGCGCCATGCTGAATAAGCTCAAATTCAAACTGGCCTCCGGTAATCTCACGGAGTTCTCTGACCATATCTTCCGGCGTGCAGCCCGGCAGTAGGCGGCCGTCCAGTTGGAGCGAGATTTCACTTGGAATCACGTTAATTTTGTGGCCTCCATGCACTATAGTGGCATTGACCGTGTTGTGCAGCAGTGGATCAAGGAACTGCCAGCTCTCATCCAGTTGGGCAAGTGCGCTGTCAGTCAGGGCCGGATTAAGGAGCCGGCGAATGACCGGGGAGGTTGAATCGGGCAAAACAGGCAACATAGTATCCAGCATCCGGCGCACTACCGGTGTGATATGTACAGGCAGGCGGCGCCACTCAAGCTGTTGCAGCACTTGAGCAAGCTTAGCCATAGCGCCGCCGCGCAGGGGAATGGAGCCATGACCGCCTGGTCCTCGCACCGTCACTTTCATCCAGCATAATTTTTTTTCAGCGACCATGATCATATAGAATTTTTGCCCGCCGAGACGCAATGAATAACCGCCGAGTTCCCCAATGGCGTAACGGATGCCTTTAAAAAGGCAAGCGTGGTTGTTCACCAGGTATTTGGCGCCGTAATCACCGCCGCTCTCCTCGTCGCTTAAAACAGCCAGCACAATATCGCCGGGCAAGGCCAGGTTTTCGGCTTTAGCGCGCAGGCAAGCGGCCAGCATCATGGCCAGTCCGCCTTTCATGTCCAGCGCGCCCCGGCCCCAGACGCATCCTTCCGCTATCGTCCCCTCGAAAGGCGGGTAGCGCCATACCTGGTTTTCCGCAGTGACGACATCCGCATGTCCGTAAAGCAGCAGCGGCGGGGCATCGCCCTGTCCCGTAAGACGGGTGATCAAGTTGGGGCGGCCGGGATCACGGGCAAGGATAGTTGTTTCAAGACCGGCTTCGGTCAGCAGGTTATTAATATAGGCGATACACGCCGCTTCGTCGCCTGGCGGGTTGGTTGTGTTAAACCGGATCAAGTTTTGCAGCAACTCCGCCGGGCGCCGGCAGATGAGGGTCTGGTCGCTGAGTAGCGGCATTCTAAGTAAATACCCCCTCTGTTAGAACAACGGCTGGTCCATTCGATAAACGACTCCCTGAAAAACGGCTATGTGGTTTCCATCCGCGTCATCAATATTGATACTGTAAAGGCCTGTTCTTCTGGTCCTGTTTTTTTCCACGCCGGTTGCTATCAGCGTGCTGCCGGGCGGTACGGCTTTCAAATAAGTTATGTCGGCGTGCAAAGCAACTGCGACGGTACCGTGTGAATTGCTGGCGGCGCTGAAAGCGATGTCGGCAAAAGAAAAAATGACACCACCGTGCATTGAGCCATTGAAGTTCAACATGTCATCGCGGACTTGCATGCTTAACTTTACGTAGCCTTCCCCTAGTTCGTCAAATCTAACCCCAAGCATACTAGCGAAAGGGTCCGTGGAAATTTTCTCTTTTATTTTTTCCATGTCAGGCATAATGTCACCTTCTTCTGAATATATTGCTGTTTTATAGTATATATTTTTATATCCCATAAGGAAAGCCGCATCCACTGAATATTATGTGTCTGACATGGGTCTCTATGGAAACGTTCAGAACAGGAATAATTCAGGTTAAATAAATGTCAAGTGCCGGAAAAGTGGAATATTATGAGATAAACGGGTAGTTGCGTAACGCGAAGGAGGTTCTTTAAAAACGGGCTGCAGTATATCAGACCTTTCCGCCGATGAAAAGTTATTGTTTGATTTGGTTAATCAGGAACGGGAAAAGGCAGGCTTGCCGGCGTTTATTTTGGATATGCGCCTGGTATGCCTGGCCCGCAAAAAAAGTGAAGATATGTTTAAAAATAATTATTTTAATCACAGGTCCCCTGTTTACGGCTTCCCGCTGGATATGGTGCGAAAGGCCGGTATTACGGCCAGGGCGATGGGTGCGGAGAATATTGCCAAGGCCGCGACTACCCGGCGGGCGCACGAACTGATTATGGACAGCAGCGGTCACCGGCCAAATATTCTTAACGACCTGCATGACAGCATTGGGATTGGTATATGCAAAACACGTTATGGGGTTGTGGTAACGCAGTTGTTCATAGGGATGTCTTACTGAAAGGCAATCACCGAAACCGAATTAAGGGATAACATAAACCAT
>NZ_MVQM01000027.1:0-5633 GCF_002067195.1 Pelotomaculum sp. PtaB.Bin117
TTGCCCGCCCTCTCCGGCCAGCTTGATCAAGCTGGCCGGAGACTGCTCCCGCGGTTCATCCAGCGGCTTCCCCGATACGGCGTCTATGGACGTATACATAATGGGAGTATAAATCAAAACCGGCCGGGTTTCGACCTTTTCTTGGCCCAGCTTAGGATACTGCCGGGGCTGCCGCTCGACATAGTTCAGCTTCATTTCCAGCGAGCCGGCAAAAATCTCTGCCGCCGCTTCCTTAGTCACTGCCAGCGCGGGATCGGGAAACGCTGCCGGATCCGGCCCCCCGCCTTTTATGCCGCCATTTGTCTCGTGATATCTTTCTATGTAATATTCGGTAACATGCCCGGCGGCGTCGATACCCACCTGCAGCATGCCGTTGTTCAGCAAGGGTATGCCATTAACCAGGCGCTCAAACTGCACATGCGCCGAGGCCCACGTGATTTTATTCCCCTTGCTGTCCTGTGCGCCTCCGCCGCCGTAGCTTATCTGGCCGTTCATCTGATAATCCTTCATTTTATCTCCCAGCACCCGCCGGGCAAACTCAGCCGCCTTTTCTTTGGCCAGCCCGGAGGCCGGAAGCTCAGCGGAAGCCCAACTCGGGTTCCGGATATCGAACCTGAGCAGTTCCCCAGTATCGGTTGCAAAAGTAAGGTTGGCGCGAATACGCATAATGCCGGGCACCGTATCCCCGGCCCTGTCGCTCAAGAATACTTTCCAAGTGGCCTCACCTTCCTCACTTACGCCTTCCACGGAGAGTTCCTTTAGTTCAGGCACGATTTGATAGATCTTTTCCAGCGCCTGCCGCTGCGACTCATTCAACGCCGTCTTTGCCACCGGCTGTTTGGCGGCCCCGTCTTGCAACTCTACAGTTGCCGTACCGCCTTGCGCTTCCCGCCCGCCCGACGCCTCTTTTTCCGCCGCCCAGGCGGTCGTGGACAACAACATGCTCACAGCCAGCACTACGGCTGCTGCCCCCTTAACCCTTTTCAAAAAACCTCCTCCTTTTCATGTTGTTTATTAATATAATTGGTTTCAAGATATGCTTGGTTTTGTGCAAAAACTATATGGAATATTATTTATATTTCTATGCTTATAACCTTATCATCAGCGTTTATGATGCCATTTTCAATGACAACTTTAGAATCATAGTCAACTCCTACCAATGTTTGCTTTTCACCTGTTAATAAATTCATAATAGCTGATTCGCGAGTTTCATCCAAAGCTTTTTCTGACCAGAAGACGTAATTGCCTTTTACCATATATTTAAAATTCAAGCCGCCGGAACGACCACCACTTGCGATTGCACGTTGCTCTTTGGTCTCAAGATTCATACCAATAATTCTTATGGAACCTTGGTTCCAATCTGCAGCGGCCAAGTATTCTTCTATCACAATCCAATTATTGTTAGCAGGTGTGATATCGGTAACTCTGGTTAATACTTCTCTTCCGGCGCTATCAACTGCTATTAACGGTAGTTCTGTTATAAGTTTTGCATCCTTCTTATTTAGCGTGTTGTAAGATGAAAGGTAAATAGATGTAGATGTAATTGGGTGTGGGTATCCTTGTGTATCAACCCCGTTATGATCAATCAGCTCACAATGAGACCAAATAGTTTTGTCATCAATAGTCGCATAAACTGTCTCATCGAACGTACTAATACCTTCTTTATTTGAAAGTGAACAACCACTTAATAAAGACAACAAACAGCACCATGACATGAACAAAAAAAACTTTTTCATGCAATAAGCTCCTTGCACCTTATATTTTTCCGGGCATGGAGACGAAAATCATTGCGGAAATCCTTCCGCAAATTCCACCACCGCACCGGTCGCCGGGATGCGGACTAAGACAGACGGATAGGTTATTGCCTGCGCCGCCATCTCCCCGGGCGCCGGGTTGTCAATCCGGTAATAAACCTTCAACTTGCCACTGCCTTTACTAAGAATATCAATTATCCCAACACTATAACCGGCGGTGGACTTTTCCCCAGCCGAGACGCAAACATAGCTCCATTCGCCCAAGGTTTTAGAGCCGGTAAAGAGCCGCGTGGCGTTAGCGGCCGCCCAATTTCTGATTTCCCGCGGAACGCTTTCGTCATTCAGGGACATGATCTTGAAAGGCACTGACCATCTATATTGGTCAACAGGCCTATAATACGGTGATTCCATCTCTTTTGTAAGGTCTTTTATCAGGCCGTTAGCTTTTTCGACTGTGTCGCTCGCAGGGTACTCTTCCAATATTCTTTGCAGGTAAGCGGCGTCGCCGGTGTATGCGCCAAGCGCCAGCAGCGCGTCGTCGGCCATGCTGCTATCCGGGTATTCCTGAACAAATTGCCGGTAGGTGGAAATGATTTTTTCCTGAATCTCAGACGAGTTAAAGGCGAACGTGGCGTCTTCTCCCCACTCGTCCAGGCCGATGTAGCAAAGGCCGGCGGAGTAAAGCGCCCTGGCCTTCAGCTCCGGCGCGGCGGACGGCTCCTGGTAGACCTGCTGGAAATACGGCAGGCTGTGGCTGTAGTTGATCATTTCCCGGGCGAAAACAGCCATTTCCGCGGGCGCGTGTCCGTGGCCCATGGCGTTGATAAATCCCAGCCAGTTGTAATATTGCCGCTCCCCGACCCACAAGTGGTTATAGTAAAGCATCTCGTTATGAAAAATCGCCGCCGCTAACTGGTATAAATCAGCCGGGTCTTTGGATTGTTCCCACTGTGCTTGCAAGCTGGCTAGCTTCTTGACCTCGCCCAGCTGCTTTTCGACTGCACCGCGAAAATCGTATTGATCATTTTCGTTGAGATAATATTCGTTAAGATGATCAAAAGGCAAAATTAACTGGCTGGCTGTCAGCTCACCCTCCTGTTTTAAAAATTCCTCCAGCCGGGCAGCGGCCTGGGCGTAATGCTCCCGGCGGATCTCCTTTACAGCCAGGGAATAGTTGACAAAGGCCTGCAAGGGCGGCTCCAGTTTTTCCGCGGATAGCGCCTCCAGTTGCTCATAAGTCATCCTCACATCCAGGATGTAAACCAACCTGCCGGCGGCCGCGTAGCGCATGTCTCCGTCAGGTGAGAAACGGGCTTGCTGCATCGTCTTGACGGCGTCGGTAAAACGCCCCTTGATCTCATAACAGCGGGCCAGGCGATAAGCTGCGTCGTCCGCGGCCGGGTGGCGGGGAAATGCAGCCAAGAATTTTTCCCAGCCGGGGATTTCCCGGTCCGGATCGTATTCCTCGTCCCCGTAAGGAGGCACCCAGACACCGTTAAATGATGGTTCTTGGGCACGATCTATTTCAAAGTAAGGTATCCCCCGCACCGCTTCATAGGCCTTGGCCCCCCGGCCCAGGTAGCTTTGCGGGTACTTTTGGCAGGCGTCCCGCAGCAACCGCCAGTCCGGGCCGTAAATCCTGAAAGCATGATCTTCCTGCGTCAAGGCGGCCACTCCATTTTGGTCCGTGTCCCGCACATACTGTTCCAGGGCCTTTTCCTGGCCTAAATCCATGTAGAGGGCTGCAAGGCATTCCTGGCAGCAGTATGGCGACGCGTCTGTTTCGGCTATTTTCCATAGCCAGTCAATCCAATCCTCCCTGCCGGCTCCTTCCAGCCGCCAGTGCGCGATGCCGGCAATTCTACTAATCAAATCGGCTCTATCCCTGGCGGAAGCAAGGCTGGCATAGAGGCCGCCTAACGTTTCCAAGGCTTTCGTTTCTCCCAATTGATAGAGGGTGAAAAGCTGGTTGGATCGGTAAACCAGATCCTGTTCCTTTTCCTGCGCGCGCCACAGCCAGCCGGCGGCGGCCGCACGGTAGGCATTGTCAACCTGTACTTGGGCAAACCTCCCGACTGTGTCGACAAGACGCCGCTCAACGTACGGATCGTTTAGTTTAACGCAAGTCTCATCCAACCATCGCACCATATCGGCCGGATTGATAAAAACTTTTTGCCAGGCCTGCTCAAAAAAACAATTGCCCCGCAGGGAAAGAACCGCGCTGGTCAAATCATCCGGATTATTCATGCGGGCAGCCAGAACAGGAACCAGATACCGGTTGGCATTAGCGTCACTATAAGCGCCAATATCTTTAGCCAGTTGAGAAACTTGCTCCTCTGTCATCAACCTAATCAGGATATTACTGATGCTAAAGGCGTCATTTATATTTTTATCTCTCAGGTAGTCCAGTAAAACCTGCGCCGCGTCAGCGTCCGGCCCGGGCAGGGCGTCAAAAGCGCCGGCAACAAGCGCCAGTTCATAGTCGCTCGTGGCCTGCCATAGTTTTGCTTTTAATTCAGCCAAGGACTCGCCGGCCGCCGCTCCGGCCGCATCGGCCGGCGGGCTTTGTGCGGCGGCCCAAACCTCCCGTGGTTTGCCGGGCAAATAGATGACAACAGCGAAAATCATGAAAAATATCACCGGGAAAACGGCAATCCTGCCGGATTTAATCATGTCAGTCACCTCCTGGTGCAACCTTCTTCTATATTTCCTGCTTTTAGGGGAATAATTTGCCATCTTTGTTCAAATTTAAAAATGAATTTACTCCCTGCATTTCTTCGAATATGGTTAACTCATCAACCTTGGTTATCTTCCATTTATTTTGTTCCTTTTCCAGGCAAAACACCGCGCTAAAGGTCCTGGCAGACTTTTCTCCTTTCTTTAATGTCAAGTAATCGTAAAAATGAGGAGGTTCAATTTCCTTGTCTCCTTTCCTTAATATTGTTTCAGCCACGTCCAATTCCGCGGTAGCGTTATTTTCAGCAACGGTTACAATAGGTTCTTTGAAAGAAACGCTGTACTTCTTTACCCCCGGCGGTCTCCACGCATCAAATAGCCGCCGCCAGTCGTTGATTCCGTCTCTCCATTCATTCGTCGGCTCAAGGTACCCGTATTCCTTCTAAAAAGCAGCCTGGTCATCTTTTGCCAGGGCGTTGCCCAAAATTTTGTAATAATTGTTGACGGCGGCCAACCCATAACCAGACGCCTGCCACCTCCGGCAGTTCAGCCAGTTGATATGTCCGGACGTATTTATTGTCCACTTTTTTAAACTTGATATCTTTCAAGTCCAGAACAACAGGCCCATTCTCATGCTGTACCGGCCCGCCGGAAAATTCCAGACGCAGTGGTTCATTAGGACTTTCAACCGGATCGAAGGTTAAAAGTGTTTCACCTCCGGGTAATTTTGCGGGATATTCTTGCATAAAGGAACAAAAGCCCAGATTCCGGTCCTCCCCGTCAAAAAGCTTGACGTAAAGCGGGTCAAACTTTCCACTGATATCTCCTTCAACAGCGGCAATCAAAAACGTACCCGTCTTGTCTAACAGGACTTTTTCTATGGTAACAGGAATTTTATTGCCTTCATCCTCTTCACCTGTCTGCATTTATAAACATGTTTAGTTTCGTATTTTAATTATACGTCAGTTTAATATGCCTTTATATTTTGGACGGTGCAAAGAACTAACTGGTTCACCAAAATCAACCATAATATACTACAATATACTAGAATATACTACCCCTTGGGAATATTACAGAATAAACGTTTCCTGCAGTAAGGCGTCCGGGAAATTATCGGTAAATATTGCCGTTTATCTTAAATACAGAACTTTATCAACACTATATTCGTCTTAATTTCAGATAACTGATCAGTTAGTGTTATCT
>NZ_MVQM01000028.1:0-6041 GCF_002067195.1 Pelotomaculum sp. PtaB.Bin117
CTGCTCGCTATGCAGGTCATTGTATCCCTCTTGTACGGTTTTTTTGATCCGGCGACGAAAGGGATGCTGCCGCAGCTGGTATCCGGGGAAGAGCTGACCCGGGCCAACGCCATCTTAGCTTCGCTGCGGACCTTGTCCGGCGTGCTGAGCCCTGTAATCGGCGCCGCGCTGTACACGGGCCTGGGGATTGCGGCAGTGTTCCTGATCAACGGTATTTCATTCCTGATCTCAGGAAGCAGCTCTGTACTGATTCGGTATCAGCATACCCGGCGGGAGTTCAAGCTGCAGGAAAAGGGGTTTTGGACCGATTTGGCGGCGGGCGCCGGGTTTATTCTGGGCAGCCGGGCGATCCGCAGGTTCTGTATCTTTTTCCTGGTCATCTATGCGTTGATCCAACCTGTGTTTGCCGTCGTACTGCCCTTGTTTTTCCGAAGCAGCCTGCATTACACCGACACTTGGTATGGTTATCTGCAAATGGCAATTTTATTGGGGGCGCTGCTCGGAAGTGTTTTGGTCGGCGTGGTGTTTGGCAAAGAAAAGGAGGCAACCCCCTCTCTTTTTATCGGCTGCTTCCTGCAAATAGTCACGACGACAGCATTTGCAATTTTACTGTTTCCCCGCAGCCTGTCGCTGCTCGGAAACGATACGGTTTTATACTTTATGCTGCTGGCGGCGGTGCTTAGCTTTTTAGGCGCCGCGCTCATGTTTGTCAATGTACCGGTACAGACCTTCATCCAAAAAGCAACGCCCAACGAATACATGTCCAGGGTTTTTTCCATTGTCGGGATGATTTCCAAAGGCGGTATGCCCTTCGGCGCCTTAATTTATGGGTTTGCTCTTAATAAAATTGCAGTGCATTGGACAGTATTGGCAGCAGATTTATTGATGGTGTTCGTTTCAGTTGTATTTCTGGCCCCGCTTTTGAAGGCACGAGACAATACGGTACAACAATAATGGCACCAACGCGGCCCTTAGAGCGTAATTACTGCCTCACCAGGGATTTATCTTCATTATTCAGGAATCAGCGCTGATTTCTTTTTATGCCTCTTCTGACTCCAATCATCCAAAATGCTGTAAACAACCGGGACCAGGAACAGAGTAACAAAGGTTGCCGCCAGTAAGCCTCCGATAACTACGATAGCCAGCGGAGCGTTGGTCTCGCTGCCTTCTCCCAATCCTATGGCCAGGGGCGTCATGGCCAAAATGGTAGCCAATGCGGTCATTAATATCGGTCTGAGTCTGACCCGTCCGGTCTCCAGCAGGGCGGCAGTCCGCTCCATTCCCGAAGCAAGCAGTTGCTTCAAATAATCAACATAGACGATCGCGTTGGCTACGGCGATTCCTACCAGCATAATGAGCCCGATAAATGCGCTGACGCTAAAGCTTTTCCCCGTCACCAGCAGCGCCAAAACGACCCCGATGATCGCGCCGGGAAGAGAAAACAGGATGACGAATGGGTCCCGGAAGGATTCGTACTGCACCACCATGACCACATAGACGAGCATGATCGCCATTAGAAGCGCCAGAATCAAACTGGAAAAAGACTCGGTCATCTGTTCATTCTCTCCGCCATAGTCTATGGTGTATCCTGCCGGCAGCTTAATTGCACTTACTCCTGTCTGAATATCTTGCGTTACACTGCTCAAATCTCTATTTGACAGATCGCAGGAAATCGTCCCTTGGCGGGTCTGATTTTCCCGGTCTATTTGCACCGGTCCGGTTGACAGCTCAAAACTGGCAACTTCAGATAACGGAATGCTGTTCCCCTGGGCGGTGAGGATCGGCAGATATTTCAGGGTATCCATATCGCTGGTTTCTTTGTTGGTACTGGTAACTGTGATATCGATTTCGTCTCCCTCGAGACGATATCTGGATACAACCGTCCCGTCAATGGCAGTTTTGATTTCGCTGGAAACCTGCGCCGGCGTCAACCCGAAATCCATAGCCCGCTGCCGGTTGAGCCGAAGCTGTACTTCCGGATTTCCATCCCCCAGCGAGGAAGTCACGTTGCGCGTTCCCGGCACCTTTTCCACAATGCCTGCAATCTGTTTGGAAAGGCTGCGCAGCGTATCCAGATCATCACCCTGGATGTTGATTTGGACGACGCCTCCCGAGCTCGCTGATAATAACCCGCTGCTTACGCTTACTGTACTTTTGGCGCCGAAGATGTCCTTAAGTGATTGCCTGATTTCTTCGGCGACCTGTTCCACGCCTTGCCGTTCGCTTTTGGGGATGAGCTGCACCCTAAATGAGGCTTTATTGGACGCGGCGCCCATCATGGCCATTTCTCCTGAGTTGCCGACGGTGGTATAGACAATGTCAACGGCCGGGTTTTGCAATAGTTTCGCCTCCACCGCCGCGGCCAGCTTATCCACATCCTCGAGTTTCGCTCCCTTATCCGCTTCAAGCGTTACCTCAATCTCACCCGAATCAGATTGGGGCATAAACTCAGCGCCAATCTGGGGGACCATACCCAGGGATAAAGCGATTAATACCACCACACTGAGTATAACCCTGCGTCTATGACCCAATGCCCAGTGCAGCCATATTTTATATTTTTCGCCCAGATTGTCCAGCCATTTTCCCAGGCGATGGAACAGGCTGCTTGGGAAAAACTTGCCGGCGCCTTTCTTTACCATGGCCTTGTCCGTCAGCATGCGGGAAGACATAAACGGAACCACCGCTAAGGATACCATCAAGGAACAACCGATAGCTACACAGATCGTAAGAGCCAGGGGCTTGAACAAGACCCCGGTTATCCCTCCAGCCAGACCAATCGGCAGGAATACCGCGATCAGGGTTAAGGTGCTTGCCAAAACGGCTCCGCCTACTTCAGCGGTTCCCTTTAAGGCAGCTTCCCGGGCGGACAACCCCTGGTCCCGGTGACGATAGATGTTTTCAAAAACCACAATGGAGTCATCGATCATGCGCCCCACCCCCAGGGCCAGACCTCCGAGCGTAAGGGTATTCAGGGTGCTGCCGTTGTAGAACAACACGATAAATGTGGCCAGCAGAGACAGGGGTATCGCTATCCCGACAATGGCCGTACTCCGCAAGTTGCGCATGAACAGGAATATAATCAGGACCGCTAAAACCGCGCCTTCCGCCAACGTTCTGGTGGTACTGTTAAGCGATTTATTGATAAAATCCGACTGATCCATAACAGTCTCTACATTAATTTTGCCACCAATTTCGCTCTGGATTTTTTCCATCTCTTCTTTAACCTTGGTGCAGGCTTCCACCGTATTGCCGTCGGTCGCCTTCTGGACCAGCAGACTTACCGCCGCTTTTTGGTTTACCCGGGTAAGCTGCTCCACTTCTTTATAGTCTTCACTGATTTCGGCAATCTCTTTAAGCTGAATTTTACTGCCGTTGACAGTTGTGAGCGCCACCTCGCCGACAGCGTCCACATTCTCAAATTCCTGCAGGCTGCGGACAAAATACTCTCGTTCTCCAAAAGAGATGTCACCGCTGGATATGTTGTAATTCTCTGCCGCCAGAAAACTGCCTATCTGGTTCAGGCTTAAACCATAATTTTGAGCCTTTACCGGATCAACCGCCACTTTCACTTCCCGTTCAAGTCCGCCAAGAACAGTCACCGAAGCTACCCCTGAAATACGCGATAACCGGGGTTCAATGTCATCTTCCGCAATGCTTTGCAATTGAGCCAGAGACAACTGGTCGGAACCAATCGCAATCGCGATGACCGGCATGATATTGGGGTTGATTTTCATCACCATAGGTTTATCCGCATCGCTTGGAAGATAACTTTCAGCCAGTGAGATCTTGTCTCTAATATCTGCCATAGCGCTGTCCATATTGGTTCCATAGTTGAATCCGATAATTACTATAGAGGAATCGGCGCTGGACTGAGACATTAAGGTATCGATATCACTGACGGTGGCAACCACATTCTCAATCGGTTTGCTAACCTGCTCTTCAATTTCTTCAGGGCCGGCTCCTGAATAGGTGGTCATAACAATTGCGTAAGGCAAATCCATTTCAGGCAGCAGATCAGTACGCATCTGGACTACGCTCATCACGCCGATAATGGAAAGCACTGCAATCAGGATGATCACCGTTGCCGGCCGGTTTATTGAAAATTGGGCAATTTTCCTAATCATTCCGCAGTTCCCCCATCAGTAAAATTTAGCACACTGGTTTCATCAATGAGGGTGTTGCCTTTGGTAACAACCTTTTGTCCCACCTGAAGACCTCCGGTTATCTCGATATAGGTTCCATCATTAAGCCCGGTTTGCACGACTACCGCTTGAGCGCGGTTTTCCTCGTTCACCACATACACGACACTTTCCCCGCTTTTAGGCAGGACTGCGTCCATAGGAACAGCAATAACACCTGCCCGGTGCTCTGTCCCCAGCATCACCTCGGCGAACATGCCGGATTTTACCTGGGCGGCTTGATTATTGGGCAGGGCAACCTTTACCGGATAAGTACGCGTAACCGGATCAGCGACGGATGCAACGCTCTTGACAGTACCGGTAAACGGTTCTTCGCCAATGGCTTTGATCCGCACTTTGACGGCTGTCCCGGCTTGAACCGACGATACGTCGGATTCACTCACCTTAACCTCTACTTCCAAATCCGCGGTTTTATTTATTACCGCAACGGGACTCTGCAGACTGGTCATATCTCCAACCGAAACATCGACACGTCCAACGATCCCATCCATTGGACTGGTAATCTCACAATCGGCCAAATTCTGCCGGGCCAGGTTAAGTGCGGCCTGCGCCTGCGCTACGCCTGCCTCTGCGGCACCGGTGTTCAGGGCGTCATACTGGGCCTTGGCTGTTTCCAGTGCCTGTTTGGAAACAGCCCCTGCGCTGTAAAGTTCTTGCGTCCGTTCATAATTGCTCAGAGCTGTCTGCCGCTGGACCTCATTTGCTGCCTGCGCTGCCAGGGCGGAAGCTAACGCCGCCTCGGCCTGTTGGACGGCTATATCCAGCTTACTCGGGTCTAAACGAACAATAACCTGCCCCTGCCGGACCGCCTGGCCTTCGGTCACATAAACCGCTGTAACCCGGCGTGATAGCGTGGGTATAACTTCTTCTTCAAGATTTCCTTTCACCTTGCTGGAATAGCTTGAATATCTGGTGATATCCATTGTTTTTACGACTGCTGTTTCAACGTTTATTACGTTTGGTGCCTCTTCCTGGGTTTCTTTACCGCAACCGCTTATACCCATGAGTAACGATATGATTGCCAGCACGACCATGACATTACGATACCTTTTTTTCAACCCCAGTCCTCCCCTTTAATCATTAATCATTTAATTACTAATTAGTAACTCTCACAACTTTCTCATCGCTGCAAGGGATTGCACATTCCGTCAGAAGCTTTTTCCCTTTTTCAGGACATCGTGGAGAACGGTCAGTCCCGCCAGCATAGACTCTATCTGGGCATCGGGAATTTCGTCCAACAGGTTGGTAAACTGCTCCTCCATGTAGCCTCTGATGTCCTTCAAAAGATCGAGCGCGGGGTCGGTAAGAAAAATTCGGGTCAGCCGCTGGTCGTTTTTATCCGGCCGTTTATCCACCATCCCCCTGAGACTCAGTTCTTCAATCGTGGTAGAAATATACGACTTGACAAGCCCGCTCTGCCTTGCCAGCCCGCTCACCGTTATTCCCGGCTCTTTCTCGATTTGAGCCAGGATAAACAGGTGCGTGAAGGGCAGGTTGTACCGCTTGAGCATCTCCTTGTTGTGCTCCATCAGCCGGATATGCACCACCTGAAACAGATCCATCAGCTGCAAACGTAACCGTTGGTCCATTGAATTTTTACCTCTGGTTTATTGAAATTTATATAAATGAGCCGCCCTATTTAGTTCGTTTGTGAACGTTCTGTTCAGAACCATATTAACCAAGATCTACATATTCGTCAATCCCTTTTGGAGTTAGATAAAGCTTTTTTCTGTATCCGGTTTTGACGGGCTTTGCTGCTGCTGTAATTCGTTGATTCGAGTAAAGAAGTATAATATGATTATGGGTGACTGGTGAGATAGAGATCGTTCCGGTATTTATATA
>NZ_MVQM01000029.1:0-21998 GCF_002067195.1 Pelotomaculum sp. PtaB.Bin117
CGGGCATACTTTAGACCCGCTGTTGCGCAGACCGGTCAGCATCCACGCCGTGGATCGGGAAAAGGGCGAGGTTATTCTTTTTTATCGAGTTGCCGGAAGGGGCACCGCCCTTCTATCGAAAAATAATAGCGGTGACACGATCAGCTTGTTGGGGCCGCTCGGTCACGGGTTTTCGATGCCCCAAAGTCACGCGCGGGTTCTCGTTGTGGCCGGCGGCATCGGCATTGCCCCGCTCTATTTTTTTCTGCAGGAAATAGCTGTTTCAGAAATCAGCGCCGATGTCTTTCTGGGAGCGGCCACCCAAAAACAATTATTCTTTATGAATGAAATTAAGGAATCGGGTCACCGGGTTGTTCCTTCCACCGACGACGGTTCAACCGGCTACCATGGAACAGTTGCCGATTTATTTGAGGAATATGTACGGAAGAGCGATAATCAAAACGGCCCGGTCCGGCGCGGCGATGATGCAAAGGTTTACGGCTGCGGCCCTTCCGGAATGCTTAAACGGCTGACAGATATTATTGCCGCAGCCGGCATTCCCGGCGAGGTATCCCTAGAAGAACGGATGGGCTGCGGTGTAGGGGCCTGCCTCTCCTGCGCCTGCAAAGCCCGGGGCGGGAAAAACGGTGTGCAATACCGGCGGGCCTGTGTGGACGGCCCGGTTTTTCCGGCCGGGGAGGTGGTATGGGAATGAGCGGAGTCAAGCCGAATCTGTCCGTAAACGTCGGAGGTATTCTGATGAAAAACCCGGTCACCACCGCTTCGGGAACCTTCGGCTTCGGGCCGGAATACTCGCCTTACCTTGACTTAAACCGTTTGGGCGCCATTGTGGTGAAGGGTATTACCCTGCTGCCGAGAACCGGCAACCCCACCCCCAGGCTTGCGGAAACACCGGCCGGCATCTTGAATTCCATCGGCCTGCAAAATCCCGGCGTGGAGCGTTTCATCTCCGAAGCACTCCCCTTCCTGGCGGATTATGACCTGCCGGTTATTGTCAACATTGCCGGCGACACTGTGGATGATTATGCCCTGCTGGCTGAAAAACTCAGCCGCGCCTCCGGTGTGGGCGGCCTGGAAGTGAACATCTCCTGCCCCAATGTTAAAAAAGGCGGCATGCAGTTCGGCAGTGACCCGGCCATGGCGGCGGAAGTCACCCGCGCGGTGAAGGCAAGCACAGGCCTGCCGGTGATTGTTAAGCTTTCACCTAATGTAACCAGCATCGTGGCGGTGGCCGAAAAAGTGGCGGAAGCGGGAGCAGACGCCCTTTCCATGATTAATACCGTATTGGGTATGGCCATCGACATAAAAAAGAAACGCCCGGTGTTGGGAAACTTGCTGGGAGGGCTCTCCGGCCCGGCAGTCAAACCGGTGGCGGTACGGGCGGTCTGGCAGGTATACCGGGAGGTAAAGCTGCCTATTATCGGCATGGGCGGTATTACGACAGCCGAGGATGCAATTGAGTTTATCCTGGCCGGGGCCACTGCCGTGGCAGTGGGTACCGCCAACTTTGTCAACCCCCGGGCAACCATGGATGTGCTTGAAGGTATAGAGAACTACCTTTGTGAAAACGGCATCGAAAACATCGACGAACTTACCGGCTTGGCCCAAAAATCATGAATAAAGACCGGCGGCATAACAGCTGTCGGCTTATATTTTAAATGGTGCTATAATTATCCATTGCCTGCGAACAAGTGTTTTGGTTATAATATATTGCGCAAACACTTGTTTGGAGTGATGGTTTTGAAGTGCCCTATCCTTCTCATTGACGCAAACTCTTTTTTCGCCTCCTGCCATATCGCTTTAAATCCTGAACTGGCCGATATTCCCGTGGTTGTCGGCGGGGAGGAAAAAAAGCGCCACGGGATCTGTCTGGCGGCCAACTATATAGCAAAACGTCAATACGGCATCAAAACTGGCATGGCGGTACGGGAGGCCCGCGAAAAACTGGGAGACAAAGGCGTGATCGTTTCCCCGCAGCACAGTTTGTACGTTGACTTCTCGGCGCGGATTCTCAGGATCAAGCGCCGGTATTCCCCCCTGGTGGAGCCATTCAGCATCGACGAAAGCTGGGTTGACTTGACCGGCACAGAGTATCTCCATAAAACAGATTCCTCAGAGGAAATAGCCGCGCGTCTTCAAAAGGATATTCAGGAAGAAACGGGCATACCCACCTCCGTTGGGATCGGCCCGAACAAGATTATAAGCAAAATGGCGGCGGAGATTAAAAAACCGCTGGGCATTACCAAAGTTGATCTTCAGGACGTTCCCCGCGTGTTCTGGCCCCTGCCGGTAAAAAAGCTTTTCGGCGTGGGGCGCCGGATGGAAAAAAAACTGTGGCTCCTTAATATACATTCCATCGGAGACCTGGCCAACTATCCGGCCAATATCTTAAAAAAGCGGTTCGGGCTAATCGGGTTAATCTTAAAGAACTCGGCTAACGGCGTGGATTATTCACCGGTCAACCCGGCAAGCCTGGAGGTGGTTAAATCAGCCGGCCACCAAATTACTCTCCCCAAAGATCTGGCCGGGCATGAAAACATCCAGGTGATTATTCACGAACTCTCGGAAATAGTGGGCAGACGGGTGCGTATCGGAGGCTATACCGGCAAAACCGTCGGGCTTACCCTTAAGGATACCGAATTCCAATACCTGCACCGGACTCAATCCATGCCTTATTTCTCTGACTTATCGGAGGACATCTACAGTACCGCCGTTGTACTTCTGCACCGGCACTGGCCGCACTGGAAGCCGGTGAGAATGGTAGGTCTCACTCTTTCCCACTTGATTAAAAATTCAGAAGAGCAGTTGGATCTGTTCGGCATCACCGAAAAAAAGAGGAAGCTTACACGCGCTTTGGATAAAATCAAAGACCGCCATGGTGAAACAGCAGTCTTTAAAGCGACATCCCTGACCGGCGTCAGCGTAATGCTCCAGAACAGGTGGGGGGACTGACAGTGTCCAACACAACGAATTACTACAGGAGAAATTACCTGTATTCAAGTCACCGGCTCTTTATCCCGGAATCCAAACAAAAAGCGGTGAACACCTGTGGAAAATGCCGGTTCTACATCATAATTATCGGCAGAGAGGAGAAAAAAATGGGGTGCGCCGCCCTCATCCCCAAGTATTTTGCCATGAAGAGAAAAATTCCGTCTGAAATTGATATCGGGGAATTTTTGAAGGAAATCGGCAAAGTCGGGCTGCAGAACGCCGTTACCTGCTGTGGTGAACACCTTAACGCCTGCGCCCTTTTTCAGCCCAGAAATAATCCCGGCTCTTAGGTTGTGGCCCCGGCTGCCGTCATTGCCGCCCGGAAAGCGCTCCGCGCCGCTTCCGCAGTTCTTGCCAATTCCTTGTCGCTGTGCACCAGGGAAATAAACGCCGCTTCAAATTGGGAAGGGGCCAGGTAAATTCCCTGCTCCAGCATGGATTTAAAGAAAGCGGTGTAGCGTTGGGTATTTGATGAACACGCGCTGGAATAATTATTAACTCTTGCTCCGGTAAAAAAGGCGCACAACATCGACCCGACCCGGTTGAAACAAACTTCCGCGCCGGTTTCCCCGGCTGCGTCAGCCAGTTGGCCGGCAAGTTTTGCCGACTTTTCTTCGAGACTTTCATAAACACCCGGCCGGCTTAAAATTTTCAGAGTGGCGATACCGGCCGTCACCGCCAGGGGGTTTCCTGATAGCGTTCCGGCCTGGTATACCGGCCCCGCAGGTGACACCTGCTCCATAATTTTGACACTGCCGCCGTATGCGCCCACCGGCAGACCGCCTCCAATCACTTTGCCGAGGCAGGTTAAGTCCGGGGTTACTCCGTAAAGCTGCTGCGCCCCGCCGTAAGCCACACGAAACCCGGTCATTACTTCGTCAAAAATCAACAGGCTGCCGTATTCCCGGGTCAACCGGCGCAGCCCTTCCAGAAAACCCGGGGCGGGCGGAACGACACCCATATTTCCCGCTACCGGTTCCACAACCACCGCCGCGATTTCTTCGCCTTGTCGTTTAAACAACTCATCCAAATAAGTTAAGTCGTTGTATGCCGCGTTTATAGTATCGGCAGCCGTACCGGCCGTTACTCCGGGACTAGTGGGCACACCCAGCGTCAGCGCTCCGGAACCAGCCTTAATCAACAGATAATCGGCGTGCCCGTGGTAGCATCCTTCAAACTTGACGATTTTATTCCTCTTCGTATATCCCCTGGCCAGCCGGAGCGCGCTCATGACGGCTTCGGTGCCGGAATTAACCAGGCGCACCATTTCCACAGAGGGTACGGCGTCAACAATCATGCCGGCCAGGACATTCTCCAATTCAGTCGGCGCCCCAAAGCTGGTCCCGGTCTCGTCCAGGCAGCGCTTCAGCGCCTCAACCACCCGCGGGTGACGGTGCCCCAGGATCAGCGGCCCCCACGAGCCCACGTAGTCAACGTATTCGTTCCCGTCAGCGTCATAAACCAACGGTCCTTCACCCCGTTCAATAAAAAGCGGGGTTGAATCCACCGATTTGAAGGCGCGCACCGGACTGTTGACACCGCCGGGGATAACTTTTTTCGCTTGCTCAAAAAGCTCAACCGACCTGGTATAATTCCTGGCCACCTGATGCTAACCTCTTTTCTATTCAAAATAACGCATGCTGCTTTTTTTAAGCTCAGCGGTGCTGTACAGCAGGGAATAATTTGTTACCCCGGTGGCCCGGGACAGCCTTTTGGCGATTCCTGCACAGTATTCCCGGCTTTGCCCATGAACAACGGTAAAAAGGTTATAAGGCCAACCGGGACGCCGCGGACGCCGGTAGCAGTGAGTGACTTCTTTAAAACCAGCCATTATCCGGCCTGTCTCAGACACCTTCTCTTCCGGCACATCCCACACCACCATGGCGTTTGCCACGAAGCCGAGCTCAAAATGCCGCACGGTCGCTCCAAAACGTCTGATTTTTCCGTCGGTAATAAAACTTCTGATCTTCTCTACAAGCTCATCCTCGGTCATCTCTAATTCTTCCGCTATCGACTGATAGGGACGGGTAACCAGAGGCAGGCCGTTTTGCAGAGCTCTGATTATCTTTTTGTCTTGTTCGGTTAGGATTTTATCCACCTCGTTCAACTGAGACTGAAATTCACTTTAATTTTGAATACTTCTTCCGCGGGAAGTTCCATTATTTCCCTAATACCTGTTTTTTCCCGCATTAGATTTAATATTTCTCCCAACTCATCTTCGCTGCCGGCCAACACGGTAAACCATATATTAATCTGGTGTTCTCTCAGGTAGTTATGGGTCACGCCGGGGAAAGAATTAATTATAGCCGCTACCTCATCCACTCTATCCGGTTCAACACGCATGGCGCATAGAGTGCCGCTATAGCCAAGTTTTCTTGATTCAAAAACGGCGCCCAAGCGGCGGATTACTCCTTCGTCCTGCATTTGCTTCAGCCTGGCCAGGACTTCACCCTCGCTAATACCGATAATTTCCCCCAGCTTGCGGTATGGTTCCGACAATAGAGGAAATTTCTCCTGCACCAAATTTAATAATTTCCGGTCGATCTTGTCCAAACGCATAAACCAAGACCCCTTCAGACTTATAACCTTTAGTGTTCGGTCCGGTAAAGACACCACGGTTCTTCAGCCAGATAATCACCATGATAGAAATAGGCGCGGGCCCGGCAACCGCCACAAACCTGTTTGTATTTACAGGAGCCGCAGCTTCCTTCGTACTCCTCTTTTCTCAATGAATGGAAAATATTAGAATTATGCCAGATTTCACCGAAAGTCTTCTCGCGGACATTACCGGCCGGGATATTTAGGTAGGCGCACGGCTGGACGATACCTTTAGGGCTGACTATGCAGTAAGATATTCCGGCCAGGCAGCCTTTGCTGAAACGAGTCTTTACCCCCAACTGGGCGGCAATCCGCATAAATTGAGGGGCACATGTCGGCTTTAGCTCAATTTTAACTTCAGCTTGTTTGCGCATTATCCGGTGCAGCAGTGCCTCGTACTGAGCGGCTTTTAATGATTCGGCCTCAATGTTGACAGCGCGGCCGGATGGAACCAGGAAAAAAATATGATGCCCGACAGCGCCTATATCCACTGCAAAGTCGGTTAATTTCTCTATTTCAGGCAGATTCCATTCCATCACGGTGGTATGAATCTGAAAAGGAAGGCCAACCGACCGGCAGGCGCGCATCCCTTCCACCGCCCCCTGCCACGCTCCCGGAGCGGCTCTGAAGTCGTCATGACTGGCCGGGTCGACGCTGTCCAGGCTGATTCCCATTACCGCAGCGCCGGATTCCTTGAGCCGCCGGGCCACTTCCCCGTTGATCAAAGTGCCGTTGGTGCCGAAAACAGGTCTCAGACCTTTTTCCTTCGCCCGCGCTACCAATGTATAAATGTCGCCGCGCATCAGCGGCTCGCCGCCGCTGAAGATCATGATCTTAAAACCGGCTTCGGCTATCTGATCTACCAGCGCCAGGCCTTCCTTTGTATCCAGTTCCTCATTTGACCTCTCCCCGGCATCGCGGTAGCAGTGCCGGCAGTACATGTTGCAGGCGTTGGTGGTATTCCAGGATACTATCACGGCTGTTCCCCTTCCCGCAGCCATCTTGCCGCATCTCTAGCGTGGTAAGTGAGAATAATGTCCGCTCCCGCCCTCTTGATGCCGGTGAGCAACTCCAGCACAATCTTTCGCTCATCGATCCAGCCCTTTTGCGCGGCCGCCTTGATCATACTGTATTCACCGCTGACATTGTACGCCGCCACCGGAAAACCTGTCTCGTCCTTGACCCGCCGGATCACATCCAAATAAGCCAGGGCGGGCTTGACCATGACGATGTCGGCACCCTCTTCGATATCCAGCCGGACCTCCCGCAGCGCTTCACCGGCATTGGCCGGGTCCATCTGGTAAGTCTTGCGGTCGCCAAATTGCGGGGCCGAGCCCGCCGCTTCACGAAAAGGTCCGTAAAAGGCCGAGGCGTACTTGGCGGAGTAAGCCATAATTAAAACATTTTCAAACTCTTTGGCATCCAGCGCCGCGCGAATCGCCCCCACACGGCCGTCCATCATATCGGAAGGAGCAACCATGTCCGCTCCTGCCGCCGCGTGAGACACTGCTGTCCTCGCCAGCAATTCAAGAGTTGGGTCGTTTAACACACTGCCGTTCTCAACAACGCCGCAATGACCGTGACTGGTATACTCACAGAGACATATATCGGTAACAACCAATAAACCGGGAAAGGTCTTTTTAATTGCCCGCACCGCTTTCTGGACAATACCGTCGCGGGCGTACGCCTCCGAGCCAAGCTCATCTTTAACTGCGGGGATGCCGAAAAGAAGAACACCGGGTATTCCCAGCCCTGTTACATCCGTCAACTCTTCCAGCAGTCTGTCTATCGAGTAGTTGTATATGCCGGGCATAGCCTCGACAGGCCGGGCGATACCCTTCCCATGAGTAACGAAAACGGGATATAAGAAGTCGTCCACGGATAAAGCCGTCTCACGTACCATCCGGCGGATAATTTCATTCGACCGTAAACGCCTTGGACGCTGCTCGGGGAAAGACATTGTATAAGACCTCCATAGTTATTAATGTGGGACAAGAAGACAATGTGAGAAGATAATGGGGACGGTTCTCATTGTTTGCATTGTTTGTGGTTCTGTACCAGACAATAAGAACCGTCCCCATTGTCCTCTTTGTCCTTTCTTCTATTGCAGTCCGATCTCTTCGTCGGTCAGGTAACAGGCCGGGTCCGCTTCCCAGAAGTCACCGGTTACCGCTTCGGCGCGGGCCCGGAAGTTGCCGTTGCAGAGATCCAGCCACTTGCATGCGGCGCAGCGCCCTTTCAGCAGGGGCTTCCTGTTTTTCAACCCCGCTAAAACAGGCTGAGAATAATCGGTCCATATTTCCCCGAATTTCCTGTCCCGCACATTGCCAAAAGTAAGGTTTTGGGTAAACTGGTCGGGGTGGACGTTGCCGTTCCAATCTACCGCTCCAATCGCCATCCCGGTGCGGTTGCCGCCGTTCAGCCGGAGCAGCGTTAAAACCTGTTCCGCTCTTGCCGGGTCGGTTTTTTTAAGCTTTAGATATATGTATATACCGTCGGCGTGATTATCCACCGTCAATATTTCTTTCTTGATACCGCGCCGGTGGAAGTCCGCCGTACGCTCCATAATCAAGTCTACTGCCGCTCGTGTTTCATCCCTGGATATGTCCTCCTCCGCCATTTTGCTTCCCCGGCCGGCGTAGACCAAGTGGTAGAAGCAAACCCGGGGTATATTTTCCTTTTCAATCAAGTCAAAAATATCATTTATTTCATGATAATTATGCCTGTTAATAGTAAATCGCAATCCTACCCGCTGTCCTACGGTGACACAGTTCCTGATGCCGTTGAGGGCAGCGTTAAAAGCACCGTTGCGGCCCCGGAAGCGATCATTTATTGCACCGGTGCCGTCAAGACTGACACCAATATAACCGATACCCAATTCATTGAATAATTTAACTCTTTCCTCATTCAGCAATGTGCCGTTCGATGATAAAGTTATCCGGATGCCCTTGCCGACCGCGTAAGCAATCAGTTCAGCCAGATCATTTCTTAGAAGCGGTTCGCCGCCTGAAATCAAGAGAACAGGTACATTAAACTCCGCCAGGTGCTCGATAAAACGCCGCGCTTCCCCGGTGGTCAGTTCGCCTTCATATTTTTTTGCGTCTGAACTGGAATAACAATGGATGCATTTTAAATTGCAGGTTCGGGTGCTGTTCCATACCACCACCGGCCCATATCCCGCAGTTACGCCGTGTGCCTGGCTTCCCGCTCCGCTGCTGTAACGCAGGGAGTCGCCGAAATAGTCACCGCCGCACAATAGCTTAGTCACGCTGATCATTTATTCCAACACCTTTGTTCAAGTATTCAGGAGTCAGGAGTCAGAATATTTGAAGATAAAAAAACCATGCTCTTATTCTGACTCCTGTCTTCTGACTCCTGACTCCTGCAATTTAACAATGACTTCAACCAATCCTTCGATTGTGTATTCCTTCGCCACCACGTCAACCTGGAGGCCCAATTCGCGGGCAGTGCCGGCTGTAACCGGTCCGATACAGGCGACAGCGAATTTCCCCCGCATATTGTTAATTAATGTGCCGCCAACCATATCAGCAAAATATCGCACGGTGGAGGAGCTGGTAAAGGTAACCAGATCTATTTCTCCCCGGCGGAGCATTTCCTTTAACGCAGCGCCGCTGCCGGACTCCGGCACGGTACGATAAGCAGCGACCTCAGTCACAACAGCTCCCATTTCGCTCAACGCCGCAGGCAATACCTTACGGGCTTCTGCCGCCCTCGGCAACAGCACACGTTCTCCACATGTTAATTTGCCGCGCATCCCCCTGGCTATTTCTTCAGCCCGGTATTCACCGGGCATGTATTCCGCCAAAAGCCCGTATTTTTCCAGCGATTCTCTTGTCTTGGGTCCAATAGCGCAAAGCCTGGCATTATGGAGTTCACGGATATCCTTCCGGTGGTGGCGCAGTCGCTTAAAAAAGGCTCCAACACCATTTACACTGGTAAACACAACCCAATTGAAATTATTCAGTTCTTTAATAGACTGGTCCAAAGGCGCAAAATCTTCGGGCTCAGCAATTTTTATCGTGGGAAATTCCACTGCTTCACCGCCAAAGGCTTCAATTATCTCTGAAAGAACACTTGCTTGTTCCCTTGCACGGGTTATCAATATTTTCTTGCCGAATAGAGGTTTGTTTTCAAACCATTTCAGTTTTTCCCTTAATAGAACGACCTCGCCCACAATAATTACAGCCGGGTTTGTGAAACCCGATCTTTGGGCCTGCTCATGAATGTTCTCCAGTGTTCCGACCAGAGTGCGCTGCTCCGGTCTCGTGCCCCATCTCACCAACGCCGCCGGTGTCTGGGAAGAACGGCCGCTATTTATTAAACGTTGCGTTATTTCCTGCAAGTTCGCCATACCCATTAAAAAAATTAAAGTATCCGCGCTCGTGGCGATTCTGTCCCAGGCTATACTGGAATCATCCTTTAGCGGGTCTTCGTTTCCGGTGATAATAGCCAGGGTAGACGCATAATCCCGGTGAGTCGCCGGAATGCCGGCATAAGCGGGTGCCGCTATGGCTGAGGTTACACCGGGTACAACTTCAAAACGCACTCCCGCTGCATGAAGAGCTTCGGCCTCTTCTCCGCCACGTCCAAAAACAAAGGGATCTCCTCCCTTCAGCCGGACTACCACCTTCCCTGCGCCGGCTTTCTCTGCCATCAGCCGGCATATTTCCTCCTGTTTTAAAGCGTGGCAGCCGGGTTCCTTGCCCGCATAAACAATTTCAGCCCCGGGCCGGACAAACGCCAGGAGCCTGTGGGCGACCAACCGGTCATATATAATTGTATCGGCTTTTTTGATTAACTCAAGACCGCGCACGGTAATTAATTTCGGGTTACCGGGGCCCGCGCCCACCAGGTAAACAACACCTTCACACATTATGGCAATTCTCCTGCCGCATATTCCGCAACAATTCTCCAGCACCCTTTTGCAACAGCTTTTCCGCCAGCTGTACGCCGATAGACACCGCATCCTCGGCCAAACCTGACCATGAAGAGCGCACTAGTTTCCCGCCGTCCAAACCCGCTACTGCTCCTTCCAGCAATAAGCGCCCGTGCTCAACGGTACCAAGAGCGCCGACCGGTACCTGGCAGCCGCCTTCAAGTTTCCTCAAAAGCGCCCTTTCAGCAGTAATAGCTGAACGCGACTCATGATGATCAATTCTACCGGTCAGGTTCTGCATTTCTTCATCCCCGGCGCGTATTTCCACACCAATAGAGCCCTGCCCTACCGCGGGTAAACACGCTTCAAGAGGAATCAACTGCGTAATCCTGTCATCAAGCCCCAGACGGTGCACCCCCGCGAAGGAAAGTACGACGGCATCCATCATTTCGCTTTCCAGTTTGCTCAGGCGGGTGTCTATATTGCCTCGCAGGTCGATAATTTTAAAATCATTCCGGTAGTGACACAACTGAGCGCGGCGCCTGAGGCTGCTGGTGCCGATAAGCGCGCCCGGAGGCAAATCCTTTAGTTTGTTGCCCTTACGGGAAATCAACACGTCTCCGGGATTTTCCCTGCGGCATACCGCTCCTACCGCCAGTCCCTCCGGCAAAACAGTGGGCATATCCTTCATACTGTGCACAGCCAAATCAATTTTACCACGCAGCAAGGCCAGTTCCAGTTCTTTTGTAAAAAGTCCCTTGTCTCCGATTTTCACCAGGGCTGTATCAAGATTTTTATCTCCCAGAGTCTTCATGCCCACTATCCGGAAACTATATGCCGGCCCATACTTCTGCAAGCAGTCTTTTACCCAGTTGGCCTGCCAAAGAGCCAGCCTGCTTTCCCTTGTGCCGATAACGATTTCTTTTTTCATATAAAGCTCAAAACTCCTAATTATTTTAGGCAAGACCGGTTTTGTTCTCAACATTGGCATTTGGTGTTTTATTTTTGGTTTTTTGCCCAGGAACATTCAGGCAAAAAAGATTTTGCAGCACCTCGGTATAGAGATGTCCTTCATTGGTCACGGCATAATTTTTTAACTGAGTTACCGGTATATGCAAGATCTGATTGACAATCGAATTGGCCAGAGAGCAAACTACCTTTTGATCGTGCTCGGAAAGTTTTTCTAAACGATTTAACGCGCGTCTCAGCTCATTTCGTTTAATCTCTTCTCCCCACTGTTTTAAGGCGGAGATAGTAGGAATAACGAACTGCGTCCCCAACCACTTCATGAACTCACTTAATTCTTCTTCGATTATTTTTTCAGCTTTTATGGCTGCCTGTTTTCTTTCGGCCAGGTTGCGGTCCACGACCATCTCCAAGTCGTCAACATCATAGAGGGCAACCCCGTTGAGCTCGCCTACTTCAGTTTCGATATCCCTTGGCACTGCCAAGTCAATCATGATCATTTCCCGTCCGTGCCTTCTTTTGATAATGTGACTTACTTCGTCAGTTTTGATTACACAATGGGGAGCCGCGGTAGAACTAATTACAATATCCGCCGTTTCAAGGCATTTGGACAATTCATCAAAATTAACCGCTTTTCCTGCAATCTGTGACGCAAGCAGCTCTGCCCGGTCGAAGGAACGGTTTGAAACAATAATACCTGAAACATTGTTTGCCGCCAGGTGTTTTGCCGCCAGTTCACTCATTTTGCCGGCGCCGACAATGAGCGCTGAACAACTGGACAGGCTGCCCAGCCTGCTCTTCGCCAGCTCAACCGCTGCATAACTGATTGACACGGCGTTCCGGTCGATTCCGGTTTCCGTACGGACGCGCTTGCCGATAGCGATAGCCTGTTGAAACATGGTATTTATTATACGGTTGGTCGTATTATAATCACAGGCCAGCATGTAAGCCGACCGCACCTGACCAAGTATTTCGGTCTCACCAAGCAGCATTGAGTCCAATCCTGCCGCGACCCTGAATAGATGCCGGACAGCATCATAAAGAGCATGGCAATAAGTAATATTGATTATTTCGGAAACATCCACACCCGACCAGCGGGATAAAAAATCCCGGATGGCGTTAAGCCCTTCATCCACCTCCGACGTGGCGGCGTAGACTTCAGTCCGGTTGCATGTCGATAAAATAACACATCCTTGTATCGCGGGATAAGTTTTTAGCAACTGCAAAGCTTTCTCCAGGGAAAACCCGCTGAATGACAACTTCTCCCGCACTTTAACCGGAGCCGTTCTGTGGTTAAGTCCGACTACTGCGATAAGCACTAGCTATTCGCTCCTTTACCAAATCCATCCTGCCGCTTTTAAGAAAACACAGCACTTCGTCGCAAACCATATTCTCAAGAATTTCTTTTTTCTTTTTTGGGTCGGATATATTATTAATTACGTCTTGGCGAATATCAGCAATCAAATCTAAAAATTCACCATATTGAAGGCCGTAAGCCGTTTCCAGTTCCTCGCGTATTTTTCTGGCCAGCAACGGACTCTTGCCGCCGGTCGATACCGCGATGGAAAGCGCCCCCCGTTTGACTACGGCAGGAACGAAGAAATTGCATTTCTTTGGGTCGTCTACAATGTTCACAAAAAGATTTCTGTCCGTGCAGTCACCTGCAACTTGTTGGTTTACTTCTTTGTTGTCCGTGGCACAGATTACCAGGAAAACATTATCTAAGTCCGCCGGCCGGTATTGCCCCTGTCTATAGAGAATCCGGCCGGATTCCGCCATATCCCTGAGACCTGGGGTTAATTCCGGACCGACAACTTGAACGGAGGCGTCGCATTCAAGCAAGGAGCATACTTTACGTTCCGCCACCTGCCCGCCGCCGATTACTAAGCATAATTTACCACTTAAGTCCAGAGATATCAAGTAATGCCCCATCCATAACCTCCGCCGTGATAAATAGTTTATATTCAAATTAAAGACATTTTTAAATTTAATGCTTTCTGACTTTAATAAAATCAGCAATCATTGAAAGGTTATTTCTTGCGGGTAAATCCGGCAATGCCATAAGTTCTTCTTTGGCCTTGCTCAAATATCTGTTTACTACTTCAAATGAACATTCAATAGCTCCACAGCTTCTGATTATTTCAATTGCTTCCTGTACTTCCTCTTCACTTTTTTCCGTTTTTCTTACCAATTCCACCAAACGCTTTTTCTCTCCGGATTTTTCAAGAGCATAAATAACCGGCAAGGTGATAATTCCCTCGCGGAGATCGCCTCCTACCGGCTTGCCTAATTTGCTTTGATCAGCCACCATATCCAGGATATCATCAGTTATTTGAAAAGCCATACCAATATTATTCCCATATCTACGAAGTGGCAGGTATATATTTTTGTCTGCTCCGCAAGCTACCGCGCCAAGTTGTACACTTGCCGTAATCAGAAAAGCAGTTTTGCGTTTGACCCGATAAAAATAGTCCTTCGTTGCCTGGCCAGTATCAAAGGAAGCTGTAATCTGCCGGATCTCACCTTCACACATCTTTACACTAACATCAGATAAAACTTTTGGGATTAATGGCTTTTTCTTTTCGTATTGGGAAATAAGAACCAAGCATTTTGCGAAAAGGTATGTTCCGATGTGAGTGGATATACCTTGACCCCACTTGGCGTTCACTGTAGGAACACCCCGGCGGATAAGTGAATTATCAACCACGTCGTCATGAATTAGGGTGGCCATGTGGACTAGTTCCAGGGCAACTGCCAGCGGAATTACATCTTCTAATTTAAAGTTGCAAAACTTGGCTCCCAACAGACTCAGCGCAGGCCTCAATCGCTTACCGCCTGCATAAAAGAGGTGTGTAGAGGTTTCTGTCAAAAATGGGTCTTGCACCTGTAGTGTTGCCTGCAACTCTTTTTCTACAACTTGCATGTCTTCCTCTATGCCTTTATAGAGCTCCAGCATTTTTCCACCTGCAATTACTCCGTTTTTAAGACAAAAATGCCAACAAAGTGGCATGCTTAGCCATATTTATCGGTTTTAAATCACCTTAATAAATATTCGCTGATTTATGTTAAATTCCTCCCCATATTAAGTAGATAGTTGAAAATACATAAACAAACAGACAAACAAAGTTTTTATCAGTGTCGAAAAGCATAGTAGAATTAATTCCATTATGGCTCTCGTTGCCGGGTAATAGAATGTATGTTATAATTTCTAGCGGGGGTGGATGGTGCCTGGTGGTGCTCCTGGTCTTCAAAACCAGTCGTCGGGCAGTGCTCCTGTCCGTGGTGAGTTCGATTCTCACACACTCCCGCCAGCAACAGCACTCTTTATAATTAACTCATCCTTCAAAATTTGTCCCCCAAAGTATAAGTTTACAATTTTTCCTAAATAATATATAATAACAGTGTATTCCTCATAAAAAGGAGGTAAATTACTTGGGTTATTTCAAGATTCGCAAATATAGTTTTATTTTTAGTTTTCTTCAACATCTTATTAGCATGCGTCCTACTATAAAGAGCGGTAAAAAAATTCTGAGTCCCGGCAATATATTGTTTATAGGTTTATCTATAATCCTAATGATATTTTTTATTTCAACCGCGTTGGCTGATATCTTTAATGGAATACCAGTCTTCCAATGGCTTAGCACAGGCTGGAATTATATTATGGGGGTACCGATTTCGGATATCGCCGTTGGAAGTGAAAGGATAATAACCGAAGCAGCAAAAAACACCATTCCGCAGGAAATCATGTTATTCGGGCAATTAACCCTATCATCCATTGGAGTGGTTCTATTAGCATTATTAGATGAGGTTCTCGGGATAGGATTACTCTTTACTGCTTTCATAACACGGGTAATTAATCAGTTTATAAGACCGCTAGCCGCACTTTCATGGCTGTTATTATTCGCTAGTTTAGTTCCTTCAGTCGTAACGCGTCTATAAGATCATTAAAAACCCGGCACGCTCAGCCGGGTTTTTGCTTTCAATCCCACACTCTCTCCACGCTATATAATTGAATTAAGTTGGTTAATTCTTACGGTGGCTTTTGAATCTTGGTTGGGATGCATTTTAATTACGCTGCTTATAGTTCAATACTAATTTTTCAATAACAGACCCCAGCAATCCGCCTGTTATTCCGCCTAAAATCCCGCAGAATATCGGGCTGATTTCGTAACTATATATAACACCCAATGTTCCTCCCATAGCAACCCCGATAAAAAAGCCGTTATATTTCGTATTGGTAGAGACTCTGGCTTCTTTAACCTGGCTAAGGCCACGATTGTTCTCCATTGCCTCGTTATACGCATGCCAAATGGAGTACGCGTAAAGGCACGGATAAAACAATATCCACTGAAAGTCGGCCACGTCAATAGCATTCTGATACTCTCCCCTGAATGAATAGAGAATGGCTAGATTCAGGCTTGCTTTAATGTTAATTATTAATTCCATTGCGACCAGCAAAAAGCCGACAAGGTAATCCCCGATATAAAGCTGCCCAAAACCAGGAATGGCTACCGACCACAAGGCCGACATCAAAGGCGAACGATATTTTTTCATTTCTGCTCACCACCGATATCTCGATGTTTCCTTTATTGTTAGCGTTCGCTTGAATTTTAGTCGTCATCTGACTTTTGCGCAATGTATTGATAATGATGAAAGCAAACAGAAATGGGCCAGCCATTGCACGCCGATCAGAACAAGCTCTAAAGTGGGTGGAACATCATCCAGGCGCATATTTGAAAGCCATCTTGCCCATAGTTTTACCTTCCATAATTACCAAAGGCTCAGGGGTTAATCTTTTACTAATAAATTGATAACAAAACTGAAAATTGATATGAAAAGAGCGGAAATAATTGCTGCTGTAAAACTATGGATATCAAACCCTTTGATCACAGCGGCGGCAAGCCATATCATCAGTCCGTTAATTACCAGGGTAAACAAGCCCAGCGTAATAACATTTAACGGCAGCGTCACCATTATTACTATCGGCCTTATGATAGCGTTAATAATCCCTAAAGTGATCGAGCCGAATATTGCGCCTGGAACAGTAACTTCAAACCCTTTAATAATGCTTGCTGTTAAAATCACAGCAAAAAAGTTTAAGATCCACCTTATCAGCCACCCTGCCATGGATAGTCCCTCCAGATCTAAACTTAAACAACTTTTATTCTATATCATATTCTTGATCTTATCATAAAGGAACCATTCTTGCCCTCCAGCAACACTGTCCCATTATTCTTCAGATTCATTCCCTGAACTGTCAGGAAGCCACTCTCCATCTTCTTCCTCAAGCGCAGGCACATCTTCATCAAGCTCGCCTTCATTCTGCGCATCGCCGTTTTCACCATCGAATGATGCCCAGGATAAGTTTACATGAGTTGGGTAGTAGTATAACGGCTCTTCCATATTGCCGTATGTGACCGTCGTATCAATGGTAACTATATTTCCTTCGTCTACTTCACTTTGCATTTCTGTTTCAACCGGACTCATTTCGTGCAAGTTAAAATCCGATTCACCCGGCGTCAGGTTCCATTTCTTGTCGCCTGGTCCTCCTAATCTTCCATTCCATAAATGCATCCTCACCAAATTTTCCGTATTGTAAGCCGAATCTCCTTTTAATTCATCCCAGCCTTCTGGATCAACGCTCGGCTGGTTTGCGCCTTGCTCTAAAGTTTCTCCGTAAACAGTCGCTGTTACATGATGCGCGCGCCCATTATCTTCTTCATGAGACTGATCATCCACTTCAATAGCCATTTGAAGCACTGCGCTGTTATCACTAACTTGATTACCGCCATCTGCGGCCGGTTGCAAGGCGGTTGCGGATTTTAGCAATTGCATAACAGCCTTGTTGCCAATTGTTCTTTGCAGCTGCAGTATATTATCTTGAGTTTGTAAAAAGCCGGGGTGTAAACTTTTTTGTGTCAAGGTATGTTCTTCAGTCTTTTTCCGATCATGTTTTTCTGAGACATCATGATGCTCATTGGCTGCTTTTGACTTGTTTTTATACATAACCGCCTCCATTATTAATCTGTCTAAATATGTCGATTCGTGCAATAATAACAACGACCGCCGTTAGGGCGGTCAATCAACACATTGTTCTTTTGTTATAATTCGACGAGAATATTCCGGTACCTTCAAAAAAGGGTTAAATATTATTGCCTGTTGTTATATCGCAATTTGTTTTCCCAGGAATCCTGCCGCAGTTTCAGCCATTTTTAGCTCAAGCCGCCCCATCTTTGCATCCGGATTTTTAGACATAAGAATTACGGCCCCTATAACATCGCAATCCACAATTATCGGAGCAATGATAATCGAAGTGGAAATCGCAACATCGTCTGCAGTTAATGACAATGGCGTCGCGCAAAGCTTTATTCTTCTTTCTTCCATGATCCTTTCGATCTCCGGGTTAAGCTGTCTGTTTAGCAATCTCTTTTTATTAGAGCCGGCCACGGTAATAATATTTTCTTTGTCAGCAATACAAACAGTGTGACCAAGTGAATTATATAAGGATTGCGCGTATTCTTCCACTAATAGGCCCAGCTCTTTTATCGGAGAGAATTTCTTAAAAATGACCTCACCTTCGTAATCGGTTAGTATTTCTAGAGATGAGTAATGTTTAATACGCAGTGAGTTCCTGATTTCTTTGGGTATTAAGAACCTGCCGAGTTCATCTATGCGGCGCACAAATCCAGTTGCCCTCATTATGCAAGTCACCACCAATTGTATTAGGTATTTGCCGGATAATGACATTTCCTGTAGAAAATTATCATCAGCCATTATATATATACGAAAGAGGATGACTTGTTGCGGGGTATGGTCTACAAAATATTTATTTTTAAAAATCCATTCCTGACACATTCCGGCCATAAATGCTCAAACGGTGCAAACGCTTGTTGTTTGCACCGTTTTGCGGATTAACTAACTACCAGGTAAACTCTCCTGTCCAAGTAATGGAATGTTATTCAGTTTGTATCTAAATCAGTTCTGCCTTCTGCAGCATTCTCATAACAATGGTTGCCGCCTCCGCTCTGGTAATGTCGTGATCAGGCGTGAGCATACTGTCGTCGCCGACCATTATTCCTGACTTGACGCATGCCGCGGCAGAGTTCCTGGCCCAGCTGTCGATGCTTTCATTATCCTTGAATTTGGCAAGCTGCGCGTCCACATCCGGTCCGGCGCTATCGGCATCAATGCCGGCCAGCTTGGCCGCCCCGGCGATAATCACCATCGCCTCTTCCCTGGAGATAGCCTTATTGGGATTAAACGTCCCGTCGTTGTAACCGTTGATGATACCATATGCATACGCCGTGGATACTGCCCCGTTAAACCAGTCACTGTCACTGACATCTTTGAAGTTATTTTTATTGCCCTTTTCACCGAGTCCAAGAGCCCTCACTATTATTGCCGCGAACTCGGCGCGGGTGACCTCCCGGTCAGGCGAATAATTATTCTCGTCGACGCCGCTGACAACCAGCCTTGAGCCCATCTCATTCACGTAATCCTTTGCCCAGTGGCTCTCCACATCCTTGAACGCCTTGGGATGCCAGATTACCGTGTAGGTGCTGTTGGTCAAACTGTTTACGACCGCGTAATATTTGCCGTCCCTGACTATAATTTTGGTTGGCACGTGCGTAAATGTTCCGTCGCTGTTCACGATCACGGCCGTGGTTATCCTCTGGGGATCTATCCCCTCCGGTATGGCGATGGTTCTTTCAACAAAAGCATTGAAATGCGTCACTTCCACTATTTTGTTCCCGTATGTGCAGGTCACCTTGAAGTCGACCGGGGGCACAACTATGGTATAATTATTTTTCTCCGCCGCGTCCTCGACGAATTGGACCGTCTCGTCCGTGCTCCTGGCAATATCAATGTTCACGTTGATGTCTTTAAGCTCAACATTCTGGCCGAGTGGGGCTGAAACATCGTCAATATTAATCTGCGCCGCGGGCAGGGTGTACGAAGCGTTCTCCGTCTTTATTTCAACAACTGCGCTCTTTTGCTCCATGCTCTTGACCATCTGCCCGGTAAGCTGTCCGATAACCGTATCGGCATCGGTGCTGACCGGTATGGTAACTACTGAGTTTTCGCCTTCTTGTTTCAGCTTTTCCTCAAGTTTCTGGGGATCCAGGACGACAGTGGTCACAGTACGGTCACCGACCGTTGTAGTACTGGCGGTGGCCATCCCAGCTTCGACTTTGCCGTTGACCATTATCTCCACGTTTGACGATGGTGAAGTCGGCTGTTGAGTTGGGGATGTACTAGGTCCCTTGCCGCTGGATTTGCGCGTTATCGTCAGGATGAAGCTTTCGCCGGTGCTCTGGCCCCCGCTGTCGTATACCGTAGCGGACACGGTAGAGGTCCCGACGGAGGTAGGTATACCGCTGATCAATCCGCTGGCTTGGTTGATGGTGAGACCGGCGGGCAATCCGGTTGCGGTCCAGGTATAAGGTTCGGTCCCGCCCGTGGCAATCAGGGTTGCGCTATAAGATATTCCCACTCTGCCGCCTGGCAGGCTGCTGGTACTGATGGTTAAGCCAGATGCCGGGTTCACTGTCAGGGTGAAACTAGCGCTGTCGCTGCTGCCGTAGTAGTCGTATACCGTGGCTGACACGGTGGAATTTCCGGCGGAAACAGGATTACCGTAAACCTGACCTGATACGGTATCTAGAATTAAACCCAACGGCAAACCAGTCGCGCTCCAGGTATATGGTGCGGTCCCGCCGCTCGCTGTTAATGTTGCGCTATACAATGCGCCCACAGTGCCGTTAGGCAAGCTGACGGTGGTAATGGCCAGAGTGGGCGTGCTAGTTGCCGGCAGGTTGACTTTTGCACTGGTTATTCGGGTAAGCCCGGTGGTATCGAACGCCAGTTGTGCATCTGTGACTGCCGACGCGTTGGTAGCACCCAAGTTGGTGAAGGTCGCCACGCCGGCGCTTGCTGTCACGGTCACTGTTCCAGTGAGTATCCAGTCACCTGTGTCTACTTTGGATGCTGTTACTACTGTCGTGTTATCGTTTGTGCAGGTGTTGCCGTAGGTGTCCTTCAGGGTTACCTGGGGCTGCTGGGCAAACTGTCCTCCATTAGAATCAGGAGCAGTAATGTTCTGCGTAACCACCATTGTGATAGCAGCCCCGTGATTTATTGTCTGGGATACCGTCGAGCTGTTATAGCCTGGGGCTGTGATCACTACATCTGCTGTTGCCGGGGTTTGTAGTACCGCATTTCCACCACTTGGCTTCAAGGTCACTTTTCCGCTGGATACCACATAGTCTGTGGTCACTGTCAATGCCGTTCCGCCAAAGCTTACTCCCGTGATCGCTCCCTCAAACGCTGCATCCGCCCCGAAGGTTATCTCTATGTCATTATCCACGTTGTTGTCTGTGGTGTCCGCCGTCAATGCCTTGCCCGGGTTTGCTGGTATGTCAAAAACGTTGCTGTCCACTGTCACAGTGCTTGTGAAGGTAATCGCTCCATTGCCTGCTGTGCTCAAAGTGCAAGTCAGATCTGTAAAGGTTGCCACGCCTGCCACGGCTGCCTTGGTAGTTGTGCCTCCGATGGTCCATGTTCCCGTCCCAGCCTTGGCTGCTGCAACCACATTGGCTGTTGCAGACGGTCCTGTGGAACAGATGTTGCCATACCGGTCCTTCAACGTAACCACCGGCTGAGTTCCAAAAGCATCTCCACTGGCAGCTCCGGGCACAGGCTGCTGCGTTACGGTCAGGCTGTGTACTGCTCCGGCTTCTATGGTCTGGGATACCGTTGAGCTGTTATAGCCTGGGGCTGTGATCACTACATCTGCTGTTGCCGGGGTTTGCAGTACCGCATTTCCACCACTTGGCTTCAAGGTTACTCTTCCGCTGGATACCACATAGTCTGTGGTCACTGTCAATGCCGTTCCGCCAAAGCTTACTCCCGTGATCGCTCCCTCAAACGCTGCATCCGCCCCGAAGGTTATCTCTATGTCATTATCCACGTTGTTGTCTGTGGTGTCCGCCGTGAGTATCTTTATCCACTTCGCATACAGCGTATGATTGCTTGTCGTATCCACAGCCGTGGCGTCCGTTATTTGATTTCCTGTTCCGTTATCTCCGTCATACCAGCCGCCAAAGATATTCCCGGGCTTATCCGGTATCGGCATTGGTTCAGACGTCATTCCATCGGCAGCTTTGCCGTAGGCAGACTGGAACAGTTTAGTCTGTGTTACCGGGGTTACTGTTCCGCCTTCCGGGTCATATGTCACCGTGCAAGTTTGCGGAGTAGAATTTTGAACGATGCTTAAATCATCGACGTAGAGGTTATACCCATAATCAGAATAACCCAGCAAACCAATCCGTACAGTATCCCCTGTGCTGCATGTAAAGGTGATGGTATGCTGAACCCAGCCAGTCCCGTCCACACGCTTAATTTGCGGCCCTAAATCTACCCAGGCTCCCCCATTGAAAGAAATTTGAGTTTGGATATAATCATTCGCACCGAGAATTGTTCCGCTATCATCATAGACATCCGGATGCTGATAGAGATAGAAACTCAAATCATAAGAACCCGCCGG
>NZ_MVQM01000030.1:0-6089 GCF_002067195.1 Pelotomaculum sp. PtaB.Bin117
CGCCATTGGGGCAGCCCGGTCATTCTTCTCCAAGCTGAAAAGATGGAAAGATGCCAAAGCCAAGGCCGAAGCCAAGGGGAAAAAGTTTAAATACAGGCCGCCGGTGCCGCCCAGAGAGTGGCAGCGCAACACTTTGTTTTATACCGGCCAGTACAAAGGCTACACCGGCAAGTCTATAATGCTGAAGTTGTACGACGGCAGCACCTGGCGCTGGGTGAAGTACCATTTAACCGGCAGGCGGGTTCAGGACGGTTGGAAGATAGGATGCCCTCGCGCAGTAATCAAGAAGAACCGGATTGAGCTGCATTTCCCGGTTGAAAAGGAAAAACCGGCGGTTAAGTCGGTTGCCGAACAGGTTAAAGACCCAAACCTTAAAATTTGCGCTGTTGACTTAAACACGTGCGACAAGCTGGCGGTATGCGGTATATTCAAAAGCGACGGCACGCAGGTAGCCACCCGGTTCATCCGGGGCGGCGATAACCTAAACGGCCGTAGGAAACGACTTTTGGGCATAATCGCAACCAAGCTCAGTCTTACCGGTTCATTAAACAAGGATGAGCAGGACAATAAGGCCTTGTGGAATAAGATCCATAACATCGACGATAATGAAGCCCACCGGGTATCCCGCAGAATACTGGACTTTGCCCTGGAACACGGAGCGAGTATCATCGTGTTTGAACACTCGAACAGTTTTAAACCCGAGCAGGGCAAATACAGCAGGCGGGCCAACTCCAGGCGTTCCTACTGGCTCCGGGGCAGGATATTCCACTATACCAAATACAAAGCCTGGGAGTATGGAATAATCACCAGCCGGGTCAACCCCAAGGACATAAGCCGGTTATGCGCCGGCTGCGGGGCGGAAATAGACCGGCGCGCACCGTTATTCACTTGTAAATGCGGTAAGAAAGGCAGTGTTGATCTAAACACCGTAAGAAATATAGGCAAAAAGTTCTTTTTAAGATACACGGCCTGAGCGGAAATAAGCGCGAACAAAGCCCTAAAGTCCGAAAGGCAAGGGTGTTCCCGCTCCCCATGAGCTGTAAATCCAAAATGGGAGCAGGAACGGGCTTGGCACCGCCCGGTGTATCCGTCGCCCACTACGCTCTCAATGCGGTAGAGGCCACGCCTCAATTTACTGCGGGCAGCGACTACGCACGGGTGCCCGAAGAAGCTGCCGGGATTCATCTCCCGGAGGAGCAGAGTGTCACAAAGTGCCTGAAATTAGGGCAAGAATAAGTTAACGAAAAAGTATACCCCGGCAGGAAATTGTTTTTTAATGTTGAATAGTTATATAAAACAAAGAATTCTCCGAGCCTGGCATACCTAAACAAAAGCAGGGTACGGTAACCAGGCCGTTAGGGTACGGTGGGAAACTCCTGTACCTCCCGGTGCGGAAAGGAGAGGTTTTTGGAAAAAAGCTTTGTCCTTTTGCAACGGGCAAAGCTTATATTTTTTAATGATGATTACTCTCCGAGCCATATGACCTAAAGCTTTTAAGCCATGGTTTTCGGCCGGTAGGGTGTACCGGGAAACCGGTATGTCTCCCATTGCGAAAAGGAGAGTTCTTGATCCGGCTTATGTGCCGGGCTAACTTTGTTTTTTCGCAGAGTTTGCCCGGTATTATTTTTTGCATGGCTGGAATAAGTTTTGCAGTAAAGGACCAGGCACTAACCGAAAGGAAAGGCAAAGTGGAGATTTATATTTTTTTTGTCCTCATGGTCATATCGTTAGGTTATTTTCTATGCGAGGTATATTGGCGCTGCCGCTACATAAAGTTGGGCAGGCCGGAAAACCGTTTTGACCGCCCGCTTGAACGCTGGAAATATTTTCTCACCCATGTGGCCGGCCAAAAGAAAATTATGAATAAACCCCTGTTTGGTTTTCTGCACGGGTTTATCATGTGCGGCTTTTGTGTCCTGTTGCCGGGCATCCCCAATATGGTTGCGGAAGGCCTTTTCAAAACCAGTATTCCTTATATCGGAGATAATCCCGGCTACCTTTTCATCAAAGATATTTTTATCGCTTTAATCATCTTCGGGATCGGCGGCAGCTTTTTGCGGCGGGTCGTTAAAAAGCCGGTCTGGCTGAAGAACACTCCCGTGGTTTTTGTAATCCTTGGATTGATCCTGGTCATCGCGATAACGGAAGTCCTGTTTCACGGAACCCGGCTCGCGCTTGGCGAAGGAGCCGCTTTAAGCGGGGCCGCCCCGCTGGCTGCGGCTGTTTCAAGGTTTCTGGAGGGCTTTAATGAAAATGCAATTCATGCCGCCGGGATGTTTTTCTGGTGGACCCACTACCTGGCTATTTTCTCATTATTGTTCATCATCCCCCACTCGAAACACCTGCATATGGTGTTCGCCCCTTTCAACACCTACTGGCACTCGCTGGAACCAAAGGGCGCTTTGCGTAAAATTCAATTTGACGACGAAAATGTTAAAACTTACGGGGCGAGCAAACTGGAGGACCTTACCTGGAAGCAGCTTTTCGAGGCTTACGCCTGCGTAAAATGCGGCCGCTGTGATGAAATCTGCCCCGCCCATCAGAGCGAAGAACCGACCAAACCAAAAAGGTTCAACGGCCGCCTGCGCAATCACATAGAAAAAATTGCCCCGGTGCTTTTAAACCGGAAAGTCTGGCATCCAAAAGCTGCAAAGCAAAAAGCGGCGGAAGGTTCAATTTCCTACAAGACTAAAAAGGGCGTCAAGAAGAAAAACCTCATCGGTGACGTCTATGAAGAAGAATTTATTTGGAGCTGCGCCACCTGCGGGGGGTGCATGGAAACCTGCCCGATCTCGATCGAGCATACCTCCAGGCTGTTCGACCTGCGCCGTTATATTGTCTCGTCGGGGAAGAACGTGCCTGGGAAAATCAAGCAAGCCATTGCCGGCATGGAAAATTACGGCAACCCCTGGGGTGTCAGCCGCGAAACCGGATATGACCTGGCAAAAGAATTGGAGATGCCAACCCTGGCCGAAAAACCCGACGCGCAGTACCTTTATTTTGTGGGCTGCGCCGGTTCGTTCGATGAGACGGCCGGGAGAGCAGCCGCCGCGTTTGTTAATATATTGAAGAAAGCAGGCGTCAGTTTCGCCGTGCTCGGACGTGAAGAATGGTGCTGCGGCGAGACGGCCCGCCGGATGGGAAATGAGCACCTGTTCCAAAGGATCGCGCAAAAGAATGTATCGCTTTTCAACAAGTTAAATGTAAAGAATATTTTAACTGCCTGTACCCACTGCTTTAACACTTTGAAAAACGAATATCCCCAGTTCGGCGGGAGATATAAAGTCATCCCGCACTCCGTTTTTTTAGCCGGCCTGCTGCACGAAGGCAGGATCAAGCCAGGCAAAAGTATCGGCAAAATAATTACCTGTCACGATTCATGCTACCTGGGCCGTTACAATAATCTTTATAATGAGCCGCGGGAAATTCTGAAGTCCATACCGGGCGTCCGCCTGGCCGAAATGCCCCGTTCCAGGGAAAAATCTTTTTGCTGCGGCGCGGGGGGAGGCAGGTTTTGGATGAAAAGCGGGCCCGAAAACTTGATCGGCCAAAACAGGGCCGGGGAAGCCCTTTCGACCGGAGCCGAGGTGGTCTGCACGACCTGTCCGTATTGCTTGGCCACTCTTTCTGAACAAATCAAGGTTAAAGGCGTTAATAACAGTATCAAAACCCTGGATATAGCTGAAATTCTGGAAATGAGCCTCTAACTGTTGATATGAATAATTTGTAAAGGGGTGAAAGGTTTAACTTATATGGAGGCAAAAGAAGTGTTGATAAAATATGTGAAGGAAACGGGTGGGACAAAATGCTTTCTCGGGGACGACAGCAGCCGGGAGGATGTGCGCGCGACCATGGTGCTTGCCACAGCCTGCCCGCTTTACAAGGATGACAATGAGGAGGAAATCTACCTGGAAGGCGTGCTGACCTGCTACAACTGCCGCTACCGCAGGTGGACGCGCCCCGGATTCAGCTGTTTTAAGAACTTCCCGGTGATACTCTCGACAATTAATAATTCTATATAGACTAAACGAGGTAATGTTATGTCGTTAAATAAAAAAATTATAATCAGCATCGTTCTGATTATTTTAGCCGTAGCCGGTTCCTACCTGTTGGAGAACCTTTCAAAAGAGCGGGGGCTAAAATCCGCCACGGTGATCAAGATGCAGGAGAACAACAACCTTGTCGCTCTCATGGGTGTCGATGTGCTAAAAACGCTAAAAGATCAGGAGTCCCCCGGCGACAAGGATGCTAAAGGTCTGAGCCTGCTGTATGCCATGGGAGCGGCGGGCATCGGCGAGTTCAATCAAATCGAGGTTAAAGGCGTGGACAACAAATCTGTTTTCCAGGCAAATAAGAACGAGATTACCAGGGACTATCTCTTGTACTTTACGGATCATGGAACCGTTAACTTGTGCCGGAAAAATGACTATCAACGTTTCCTTGTCGAGGATGTCAGTGAAATCAACAAAATAAATTGATAAAGAGGTAACTGCGGTGGAGGATACAGCAAAGAAATACCAGGAGGAAAAAGCGCCGGTAGCGGAAAAATTCATTTTCAGGCTCGGACTGGCCGATGTGCTCAGACTGACCATGTTCGGGACACTTATCTCGATCACCAAGGACATAACCAGGCTGCCGCTGCACCTGCCAGGACATACCAGCATATATTGGATGGGGATCCTGGTTCTGGGCAAGGGGCTGATCCCCAAGTTCGGAGCGGGAATAATCATGGGCATTGTTTCAGGTGCGCTTGCCGTGCTGTTGGGGCTGGGGAAAGAAGGAGTGTTTGTATTTTTCAAATACTTCGTTCCGGGGTTATTAATCGACTTTCTCGCCCCGGTATTTTACAACAAGCTCGAAAACCCTTTCGTCGGCGCCATCTGCGGCACATTGACCAGCCTGTCGAAATTAGTTGCGAACCTCGTTCTGGGAATATTGCTTAAGATGCCGATGGGATTTATCGCCCTGGGTCTGGGGTTCGCCTCGGCTTCCCATGTTTTGTTCGGCGCCGCGGGCGGACTGATCGCCGCGGTATTGATCAAGCGGCTGAGGCCAAGATTATCCACCTGGGAGTGAATGAACATTATTGAACTGATCGACGTCACAAAAGAATACGACACCGGCCATTCGGATAAAAAACGCGCCCTCAAAAACATAAACCTGGCCATCCGGCAGGGCGAGTACGTCGGGCTGATCGGGATGAACGGGTCCGGGAAAACCACCCTCGCCCGTCTCATCAACGGCCTGATTCAACCCACGGCGGGCAAGGTGTATGTAAACGGACTGGACACGGCGGACAGGAGTTCTCTTAACGAAATCAGGCGCCAGGTGGGGATGGTCTTTCAAAACCCCGACAACCAGATTATCAGTTCCATCGTGGAGGAGGATGTCGCCTTTGGCCCGGAGAACCTGAGACTCCCGCCCGCGGAAGTAAAAGAGCGCATCGACTGGGCGCTGCGGTCCGTCGGCCTGGCGGAACTGCGCCATCACGCCCCGCACTTGCTTTCCGGCGGCCAGAAACAAAAAGTAACCATAGCGTCAGCCCTGGCCATGCGGCCGGCCTGCCTGGTCCTGGACGAACCCACGTCCATGCTCGACCCGCGCGGCAGGGAAGAACTCATTGTGAACTTAAAAGAACTGAACGAAAAGCACGGCATCACGATCATCCTGATCTCGCACAACATGGAAGACGTCGTCCATGCACAGCGCCTGATTGTGCTCAATGAAGGCGCCGTTTGCCTCGAAGGAGCGCCGTGGGAGGTTTTTACATCAGAAGAAAACCTCATAAATACGGGTTTAAAACCGCCCGAAATCGTCCAGTTGGCCAACGGCCTGAGAAAACGCGGCCACGCAATCGATAAAAAAATCATCAGCATGCGGCAGATGGTGGAATATATATGTCAATTATAGATGTGAAAAACCTAACCCATACCTACTTGCCCGGCACTCCTTACGAAAAAAAAGCCCTGGATGACATCACCCTTTCCGTAAACCAGGGCGAGTTCCTGGGCGTTGTGGGAGCGAACGGTTCCGGCAAATCAACGCTGATCCAGCACTTTAACGGACTGCTCAGCCCAACCAGCGGGGAA
>NZ_MVQM01000031.1:0-24092 GCF_002067195.1 Pelotomaculum sp. PtaB.Bin117
CAATATGATCGCATTAAAAAAACTATCCATCAGCGCCTCCATAAGTTTTATTCACAGTTAACGAGTAAGCCAAAAGAATCAATCCGCAACAGACGAATCTTTAATTCACACCTCTTTCCAGGTAACTCAAAATTTCCCTCATCAGATTCCCAATATTAGTGTTCGCCAACCGGTAGCAGACCATTTTGCCATCCTTCCGGTACTTGGCGATCCCCAGGTGGTGCAGCAGCCGGAGATGGTAAGAAGCGGTCGCCTTACTGCTGTTGAGCAGGGCTGCCACATCACAAACGCAAAGCTCGGCTTTGCTGAGAGCAAATATAACCTTTACCCGGGTGTCATCAGCCAACGCCTTAAAAGCAGCGGCAACACCATCAATCCGGTCCACCTGGGGCTTCAGCCGGTTTACGATCTCCTGATTAATGCAATTAACCAGGCATACCGGGACATCATGCGCCAGTTTATCTTCCAACGAATTTTGCAGCATTTTCCCTCACCTCATAATCAAATAGTAAAATGATCTTTTGACTATAATATTATATTATCACCCTTCAGCTCATCTTGTTTATATCGTAGAGCGGCTCATAAATCCTCCAGTCCGGTTATGGCAGGGCCGCCCCGCAAACAGGGCAGTCGGGGTCCTGCTTGACCCGAACCTCTGTAAATCTCATATCCAGGGCGTCATAAGCAAGCAAGCGGCCCACAAGTAAATCCCCCTTACCCAGCAGGTATTTCAAAACCTCAGTTGCCTGGATGACGCCGATTGCCCCCGCAAGAACCCCCAGCACGCCGGCCTCTGAGCAGGACGGCACTGAGCCGGGCGGCGGCTCACGCAACACACAGCGCAAACAGGGTCCTTTGCCGGGCACAATAGTAAAGATTTGGCCGCTAAAGCCGAGGACACCCCCATGCACGAAAACTTTCCCGGCCATGACACAGGCGTCGTTAACCATATAACGGGTTGGGAAATTATCCACCCCGTCAACTACTACATCATAATCACGGATAATTCCATCTATATTTTGAGCCGTCAGCTTCTCCCAATGGGAGACAACGTGGCAATCGGGATTCAGGGCAGCCAGTTTTTCTTTGGCCGAATCAACTTTAGGCCTGCCGATGTCTTTGGTGGTATGCAGGATTTGCCTTTGCAAATTACTTATGTCAACTACATCGCCATCGATTATACCTATTGTTCCGACCCCGGCGGCCGCCAGGTAAAACGCCGCCGGGGAGCCCAAGCCGCCCGCTCCGGCAATCAGCACTTTGCCGTCATTAATTTTTTTCTGACCTGTGCCGCCTACCTCGGGAAGGACAATTTGTCTGCTGTATCTAGTGATTTGCTCTTCTGTAAAGTCCAAGCATGCCATCCTTTTAAAACCCCTACTTCCGTAACTACTTTAGTTAAAATGCAGTACCTGCGACAGGCGTATCACCCCGCATGGCGAATTTCAAACCTGACACCTTCTCTAACCTTATAAGTTATTGGGATTGGCAGCCAACTTGCCCTGGCTGTTTTTATAGTCTTCAATGGCCTTGTGCAGGGCGTCCGCCGCGAGGTTGGAACAGTGCATCTTCTGCGGGGGAAGCCCGTCAAGCTCGTCAGCCACAGCTTGTTTAGTGATTTTCAGGGCTTCTTCGATGGTTTTTCCCTTAGCCATTTCCGTGACCATACTGCTTGTCGCGATAGCCGCCCCACAGCCAAAAGTCTTAAACTTGATATCAGTAATAATATTGTTTTCAACCTTAATGTCAATCTTCATAATGTCGCCGCAGACAGGATTGCCCACTTCTCCCGTGCCACAGGCGTCAGGGATTTCCCCAACATTCCTGGGATTGCTGAAGTGCTCCATAACCTTTTCGCTATACATGCGATCATCCCCTGTTTTTAAGTATTCAGGAATCAGGAGGTGGAATTCAGGATATCCCCGGACAATAAACCATTCCCTTATCTTATTCTGACTCTTGTCTCCTTATGCTTTATTTAACGCCTGATCGAGATCCTCCAACAAATCGTCGATAGCTTCCAGTCCGACAGAAAGGCGGATCAGGTCTTCAGTCACCCCGGTGGCGAGCCGCTCCTCCGCAGACAGCTGCTGGTGAGTGGTTGAAGCCGGATGAATCACTAAAGATTTGGCGTCTCCGATGTTGGCCAACAGCGAGAATATCTCCAGCGCATCAATAAAACTCCGGGCTTGCTCACTTCCTCCTTTTATCCCGAAGGTTAACAGAGCGCCAAAACCGTTGCGGTAGTACCGCCGGGCCAACGCGTGGGACGGGTGGCCGGGCAGGCCGGGATAATTCACCCAAGTCACCTTCGGATGCTGTTCCAGGAACTTTGCCACCTGCAAAGCATTCCGGCAGTGGCGCTCCATGCGCAGCGGCAGTGTTTCCACCCCCTGGAGCAGCAAAAAGGCGTTAAAAGGGCTCAGGCATGGGCCCAGGTCGCGCAGCAGCTGCACCCGGGCTTTGGCAATAAACGCGGCGGGGCCGAATTCTTCACGGTAAACCACACCATGATAAGTCGGGTCCGGTTCAGTGAACTGCGGAAAATTGCCGTTGGCCCACGCGAATTTTCCTCCGTCTACGATAATGCCCCCGATGGATGTGCCATGCCCCCCTATGAACTTGGTGGCGGAGTGAACCACGATATCCGCTCCGTGCTCCAGCGGGCGGCAGAGGTAAGGTGTCGGCACCGTATTGTCCACGATAAACGGGACTCCGGCCGCGTGAGCGATACCGGCCACCGCGTGAAAATCAATTACATCCAGTTTTGGGTTGCCGCTTGACTCGGCGAAAAGCGCCCTCGTCCTGGGAGTAATAGCCCGCCTAAAGTTATCCGGATCGGCAGGATCAACAAACTTGACGTCAATTCCCAGACGCCTCAGCGTGGCGTTGAACAAGTTGTAAGTACCGCCATACAAGCTGTTCGCGGAAACTATTTCGTCACCCGCTCCGGCCAGGTTGACGACAGCCAGCAGCTCAGCCGCCTGTCCCGAGGCGGTGGCCAGGGCGGCCAGCCCGTTTTCCAGGGCGGCCACCCGCTGCTCCAGCACGTCGGTAGTGGGATTCATCATCCGGGTATAGATATTCCCGCTTTCCTGCAAAGCAAACAAGCGCGCCGCGTGTTCCGCATCATCAAACACATATGAGGTTGTTTGGTAAATAGGCACGGCCCGCGCACCGGTGGCCGGGTCCGCCTGCTGCCCGGCGTGAACAGCCAGGGTTTCAAAACCTCTGCTCTTATTAGTCATGAAACAATCTCCTCTTTTGTCCGCATAATTTATAGCAGTTGCTCAAGAGTCAGACTCCCATGAAGCCTCGCTTCACCATCACATGGATGAAAATGGTAACGATTATTTTCAGGTCAGAATGAGAGGATGTCTTATCGTCTTGAAATACTCTGAATTCCGCCTACTGACTCCTGGCTCCTGACTTCTGAATAATTATCTGCCTTCTAGAGTTCTTCCTGGAACAACGGCGTGCTCAGGTACCTCTCCCCGGTGTCGGGCAGGATGGCCACGATTAACTTTCCGTTATTTTCCCCCCGCCGCGCCACCTCCAGAGCAGCATACACCGCCGCTCCGGAGGAAATGCCGGCCAGGATTCCCTCCTCCCGGGCCAGCCGGCGCCCGGTTTCAAAGGCGTCCTGGTTGCTTACCTGGATAATTTCATCGACCAGCGACAGTTCCAATACTTCTGGAATGAAGCCTGCTCCAAGTCCCTGAATCTTATGCGGCCCCGGTTTCCCCCCTGATAAAACAGGCGAATCGGCCGGTTCCACCGCCACTATTTTCAACCCGGGCTTCCGTGGCTTCAGCGCCTGAGCGATCCCGGTAATAGTACCGCCGGTACCCACACCGCCAATAACCATGTCCACCTTGCCGTCAGTATCTTTCCAGATCTCCTCAGCCGTGGCCAGCCGGTGAATCTCCGGGTTGGCCGGGTTTTCAAACTGCTGCGGGAAAAAGGAATTCGGGGTTTCCTGCGCCAGTTCCCCAGCCTTCCGCACCGCCCCGCTCATCCCCTGCAGGCCGGGCGTCAGCACCAGCTCGGCGCCATAAGCCTTCAGCAGGCTCCGCCGCTCAACGCTCATGGTATCGGGCATGGTCAGGATCAGCCGGTAACCGCGGACGGCCGCGACGAAAGCTAATCCAATGCCGGTATTACCGCTGGTGGGCTCGATAATCACCGAGCCGGGTTTCAACAACCCTTGTTCCTCCGCCCGGAGTATCATATTAAAGCCGATACGGTCCTTGACACTGCCGCCCGGGTTAAAAGACTCCAGTTTTACCACCAGATCGGCGATGAGGCCTTTCGATAGACGCTGGAGACGCAGCAAGGGCGTATTTCCGATTAGTTCTGTCAGGCTATTGGCTATCCCGGACATTAAAATTCCCCCTTTTCGTGATACGAACTAATAAGAATTGAGCAGTTTATTTTACTAACTAGATAAAAATAATAAATCCGATATAATTACTATCCTTTAACAAATTCTATTTCAGTAATAAGCGATTGTCAATAAGTCTATTGTAAATTCTATTGTGATTTTTATCCATATTAAATTGCATTAACCCGCCGCTTAAGCTAAGATAACAATTAGACATCCAATAACCGCTTAAGGCGGCGCCGGCGGAGGACCTAATATCCGCATTCAGGAGCGAACCGCGCCGCGCGAGGGAGGGAAAACCTTGAACCTGGCTGATAAAATCAACTCTGTTAATTCCTTAATTTCGAGTTTTGAGAGCGTGCTGGTAGCTTTATCCGGCGGCGTGGACAGCTCCGTACTGTTGAAGCTGGCGGTAGATTGCTTAGGCCCTGCCCGGGTACTGGCCGCAACCACCCATTCTGAGACTTCCACCCAGGAAGAAATAGAACTTGCGTCGCATATAGCCAGGATATGCGGGGCGACTCATGAAGTAATCCCTATTTCGGACCTGTCGATTCCTGAATTCGCGGCTAATCCCGCCAACCGGTGCTACTACTGCCAGGGCAATCGCTTCCGGCTGCTGCGTCAAACGGCGGACAGCAAAGGAATTAAAGAAGTATTAGACGGTTCCAATCAGTCCGACCAGGGCGACTACCGGCCGGGCCGGCAGGCGCTTATTGAACTGGGTATACGCAGTCCCCTGCGGGAATGCGGCTTTACCAAAGACGAAATCCGTCAATTGGCCAAATCCTTCGCCCTGCCGAACTGGAACCGGCCCGCCAATGCCTGCCTGTCCTCGCGCTTTCCCTACGGGACACCGATTACCGTGGCAGATCTGGCCCGGGTGGCCGCCGGAGAAAAGCTATTACATTCCCTCGGCCTGACTCAATGCCGGCTCCGCCATCACGCCCGGATTGCCCGGATTGAGGGGCCGCCTGAAGAGTTCTCCCTCCTGCTGGACGACGCCCGGCGCAGGTGGCTTGTAGCCGGCATCAAGGAACTGGGCTACACTTATGTCACCCTTGACCTCCAGGGCTACCGCACCGGCAGCCTCAATGAAGTTATTACAACCTAAACCAGCTGTTCCCTTGATTTTTCCATTACCATTCGGTATACTTCCTGAAGGGGCAGTCCCGCTCTTATTGCTATTTCTTTACAATCTTCGTACTCCGGCGCGATTTTCTTTGTGTCGCCTTTTGATGCGACTTTTACTCTTACCGTCCCTAATCCGGTATTAACATTTTTAATTTCCCTATTCATGCAATACCTTGTTACCACGCTTCTGCGGATGCCCAAGGTTGAGCTTTCCTTTAAAATAAGATCAGCGAGTTTTTGTTCGTTGTCTTTTCCCGCTAAGACGGTCATCATTACCGCCGGCCTGTTCTTTTTCATATGGACGGGAGTATAAAAGACATCAAGCGCCCCGTTTGCGAGCAGGCGATCCATCATATACCCGGTAATTTCCGGACTCAGATCATCCATATTGGTTTCCAGGACCACAATTTCCTCCATATTACCATTATTATCGCCATTATTTTCTAAAAGCGTTCCCAGCACAATCCTCATCGCGTTAAGCCTGCCCGTTTCTCTTTTGCCCATGCCATAACCGACTTTTTGGATAATCATCGCAGGCATGCTCCCAAAACCAGAGGCAAGGCATTTAATAATGCCAATGCCGGTAGGCGTGACAAGTTCCGTATTAATGTTTTCGGTAATGACCGGAATGGGAATCCTGCCGCCGGCAAGCATTTCCATGACAGCGGGCACCGGCACGGGAAGCATTCCATGCAGGCATTCGATAAACCCCTGTCCTTCATGCAGCGGGGATGAAAATACTTTTTGCGCGCCAAGCAAGTCCAGACATATTGACGTGCCGACAATGTCCACAATTGAATCGACGGCGCCCACTTCATGAAAATGAACTTCATCAATACTTTTGTTATGCACCTTTGCCTCAGCCCCAGCGATTTCCCGAAAAACTTTCCTGCTGAAACACTTCACCTGCTCGTTCAGCCCGCTTGAGTCGATCAGCATTTCTATATCCCGCAGATTACGCGAACTATGAGCATGGTCTTTACTTGCATTAATCTCGATATCCGTTCCGGCAATACCGTGCTTTACTTTTTTTTGAATCGTAATTTCATAACCGGTAAGATTCAGTTTATGCAACTCGCCTTTAAAAAGCTCAACATCAATTCCCAGATCAATCAGCGCTCCCAGAGTCATATCGCCACTTATCCCTGAAAAGCAATCAAAATAAAGCACTTTCATGTTAACACACCCTTCGCTTTCTGATCATGCCTGTGTATTTCGGCACTCCATTACGAAACTATTGACGCCGGGACCATAAATGCTTTTTCTTCACCACATATTGTATTACGCAATGGAATTTAGACAGCAGAGCCAATGACAGCGTCATGGCCTCCTTCGCCCAGGAAGTGGCCGGGTCATAGCGCCCGTTGGGTACGCAGACTGCATTGCCACTGCCGTCGATGTACCATATGACGATACTTTCAGAATTATCCCAAAGTCTGGCAAGCCGCGCACAGGGAAATAAGGGTGCAGAGCACCACCTTCATTGTAAAAGATAAAAGACCGACTACCACCAAAATAAAGATTCTTAAAGAAATTTTTTGAAGAAAAAGGGGCGTAAAAAGCACGGGGATTTGTCTCTCCTGTGCCTTTTCCTGCCGCTGTTTTGTCTTCTGCCGACGGCGGGGTGAAACCTGGTTATCCAAACAGATCGCTGTGGGTTCCGGTACGAGTCAGAGTCAGAATAAGAATGTCCTTTTCCAGCTTGTAGATCAAGAGCCAATCTGGTGTGACGTAGCATTCCCTGTGCTTTGACCAGACGCCGCTCAGGGCGTGATCCTTATGTTTCTCCGCCAGAGGCTCCCCGGCAGCCAGCGTTTGGATAACCGCCGTGAGCAGGCGAAGGTCATAACCTCTGCGCTGGATACTCTTAAGATCACGCATGAAACGGCTGGTTGGCTTTATCTCATACATCAGTCAAAAGCTCCTTCATCATTTGCGCGGCGTCGGTATAACCTTTGACCGAAGGGTCGCGGCCGATGCGCTCGGCCTCCTCCAGAGCGGCGATTGTCTCAGCGTTGGGCACCTCCAGAGCGACGTCAAACGGGATGCGCTGCTGACGAACCGCCTGACGCAGAAAAATATTGAAAGCCGTCGTCATGTTCATGCCGAGTTCGGAAAAGAGCTGTTCCGCTTGTTTTTTTAGCTCCACGTCCAGGCGAATGCTTATATTCGTTGTATCAGCCACAATTATCATCTCCTTTGCTTTAATATATTCAGTATAGTACAAAATATGTGCTATGTATATACTATGCACGAATGCAATTCAAGTTTTTATTGATAGCTCAGGCCCGTGCAGCGCCTTCATCACGAACCGGGTCAGCTCCAGGGCTTCACGCAGGCGGGTGGACAGGGTCAGGTTGTGGATTTTCTCCATCATCACCAGGTAGCCGTCCTCCAGGGGCGTGTCCTCCGGCAGGGGCAGCAGGCTGTTGAGAAAGTGGCCGGCAGCTTTCCGCTTCCGACCACTTTTGTCCGCATAGATATATATGCGATGGTTATTTAGTTAGGGTGATCAGCCAGCCATCCCCTTCTTCCGCGATACTGACAGACCATTTTTGATTTCCCGCCAATCTTGAGATATTTTCTTTGGCAGCGACTGTATTTACTAAAACTTTAATTGTTCCACCGCCTATTTTATCAATTTCGTTTTTTACCATTAATACGGGTTCAGGACAAGCCAGGCCCCTCGCATCCTTTATTTCCGCCATCATACGTCACCTCCCGCCGGGATGTTTTTCGTGTTTTAAGATTAAAATAAACATTCCAGAAAGCAATCGCTCCAACCACGATAAGACCTATGACAACTGCAACCTGTCCAGGCACGGGAACTCCCTTGGCGCTGGCAGCCAAGCCAAAATTATGGGCAAACGCGGCTCCCGCCAGCAGCCCGGCGATCGTTACCGCGGAGTCGGTATTGCCTTCCGACGCTGAAATTAGCTGACGAAGCGGGCAGCCGCCTAAAAGGACGGAGCCAAAACCGGCCAGCACCATGCCAAGAAAGTTCCAAACGCCGTCATTATGCGCTATCGGCTGGCCCGCCAGACCTAAATTAAAATTGCCCACAACTAAATTGCCGACCAGCGCGACAACAAAAATTGCTATAAAACCATAGAGCATGTAAAGTTCCTTGAACAGTATCAAATCCCTAATGCCGCCAATTAAACATAACCTGGTGCGCTGGGCCAGCACACCGGCAACAATCCCGGCGCCGAGCGATACAGCCAAGGGCGCGTGCATTGAGCCCGGTCCCTGCTGGCTGAAAAAGATAAACGCCGGCGCTGTCAGTAATAGGATAAGCAAGACTAAAATAATTGCCGGAAACATATAACCATTCGACTTATTCTGAATAACAGCCTGACCGAGCGTAAAACCTTTCCTTAAAAAAACTGCGCCCAAAGCCACCCCGGCAACCAGACCGAGTAATCCCACCAGGGCGTTTAGGTCGCCGGCCGACATTCTCAAAATCATTCTCAGCGGACATCCTAAAAAAACAAGCATGCCGAACATTACAAAGAAACCCAAGATAAACCTGGTAAACGTGCTTGAGCCGCCCCAAACACGAAAATCTCTTGTAACAACGGCAGTTGCGAAGGCCCCTATGACCAAGCCCAAAATTTCCGGCCGTATATACTGAACTGTATTAACCTGATGCAATCCGAGAGCGCCGGAGATATCGCGCAGAAAACAGGCTATACAAACACCCATGTTTTGGGGATTTCCCAATTTAACAAGCAGCACCGCCAGCACACCGACTATCGCTCCGGTAATAATTATCAAAGCTTTGTTATTCAATTGATGACAACTCCTTTCACTCCCCAATAATAAGGCCCCCTTAATCAACAGCCGTAAATAAAAATATACAAAGTCACTCCTTTCTTTATTAAGAGATTAATATATATATTTGGATATACTTATTTCAACCACACGACATGCAATACCTTTATTTTATTTATAAAAATTATTTATACTAATTTTTCTCATAATAAAAAATATAAATAATTAAAGATTATTTTTTGCCATATAAAAGCCAGGAGAACATTGAATGTTTCCTGGCTTTGGGACAATGTGGTATTCATCTAAGGCAGCGGCCAATAATTATCATTAGATTTAATGACTATAGATGTTCATGTCCATTGCAGGCGTGGTTACACCCTATCGAACTGGTAGCCAATTGGCCGCTCAGAAAATCGGAAGCCACTTTTTCCGCATCGCCGGAAGCGCCTGTGACAACCTCGAACCCCACTGACTGAAGCGCATTGAGCATAGGGGGTCCTATGCCGCCGGCAATAATCACCTTTACCCCTTCCCTGGTAAATAAGTCTGCCAAGCCGCCATGATTATGCTGGAGAGTACTGCTTGAAATTACTTGTTTTCCGTTAATTTTACCATCTTCAACGTTAAAAACAACAAATTCCTGACTGATGCCGAAGTGCTCGTTGAGCCTGCCGTGATTATAGGGCATCGCTATTTTCATTACGCCAAACCCCTTTTTCATTATATTTTTAAGGTTAATCTATTTTTTCCATACCTTCCCGCAAATACTGATGAGCCAGGTTAACATAAAGCTGCTTAACCCATGTCCAAAATTCCACGTCTCTGGGTTCAGTGTTTCTCACAATACGGGCCGGGTTGCCAGCCACAACAACTTTTTCGGGAATACGCTGTTTGTTCTTTACCACACATCCCTCGGCAACAATAGCCCAGGAACCTACTCTGGCATTGAGACTTAAAATAGAGCCCATACCGATTAACGCATAGTCTCCAATTTCATCCGCGTGAATTATCGCGCCGTGCCCCAAGGTGACACTTCTGCCAATACGGCAGGCACCGTCAGGCGGGGCATGAATAACCGTACCTTCCTCTACGGCAGTGCCCGGACCAATTTCAATAGTCCCGTAATCGCCCCTGATAACAGTACCGTGGCCTATATAGCAGTTTTCACCAATTCTAACGTCCCCAATGACCATAGCCAACTCACTCACGTAACTACCCGCGCCTATTATTGGTGTTCTGCCGGAAAAACGATACAATGACATTGTCTTCCTCCAAATAATAATGTGTCGCGCCCTCATTATTTACGGGAGAATCCTCACTTCATCGCCAACTTTTACTTTTCCGCCCTTGACTACACGCCCAAACCTGCCTTCCCTGCTGACTATATACGGCCTTCCGGCCTCTTTATATTCTTCTTTTCCGATATGCGAAATTTTAATTTCAGCCTGACCCAGCTTTAATGCAGTCCCTACAGTCATCTGTTCGGGGGGAACGCCCTTAATGGTGAAATTTTCAGTGTAACCCCCATTTAAAATCTCTTCAATTTTATCTTCCGGAACTTTATCTATGGCTTCTAGAGGCAATATACTTACCTGCCTGTCCCAATCGCCCCCGTGCGCGTCTCCTTCCAACCCCCAGCCTTCGATCACGTTAACTTCATTGACCCTTGTCTTTACAATGCCCTTTTCAGCGCCGACGTTAATAGAAAGAATTTTACCTACAGTATAGCGCCTCCTTTATAAAACATTATTGAACCAGCTTTTCAGGGATGAGGTTCTCAAAAAGATTGCTGTCATACTCTTCAATTTTACCTTGATCGCAGAGTTTTGAAAGGTGCGGGTCAATAGGCAAACCACCGATAAACGGAATCTTGAATTTTTCCGCTATTTCTTTGCCCCGGCTGGGGCCGAACAACTCAAATCGCTCGCCGCAATGAGGACAAACGGCGGAACTCATATTTTCCACCAGACCAAGAATGGGAATATTCATGTGTTGGGCCATCTTTATCGCCTTGCTCACAATCATGACGGCAAGGTCTTGCGGTGAAGATACAACGATCAGCCCGTTGAGAGGCAGGGATTGCATCACGGTCAAAGGCACGTCGCCTGTGCCGGGCGGCAGATCGACAAAGAGATAATCAAGATCACCCCAGGCCACATCAGTCCAAAACTGCTTGACTGTGCCGGAAATTACCGGCCCGCGCCAAATAACCGGGTCGTCTTCATTGCTGGTCAATAAGTTTAGCGACATTACTCTTATTCTATTATCGCTAATTGAAGGCAACAACGCGGAGCCGTTGCTTTTCACCCCGCTCTTTATCCCAAACATCTTCGGCAGGCTTGGGCCGGTGATGTCCGCGTCCAACACTCCCACTGAATAGCCTTTTTTTCTATATTCACAAGCAAGTATGGATGTTATCGAGGATTTCCCCACACCGCCTTTTCCGCTCACGACAGCGATAACATTCCTGATATGACTTAATTCGTTTTCAGGCAATTTCTGAATGCCGCTTTTGTCTGCATGGCCGCATCCGCCGTTTTTTTCAGTTTCATCATTATTTTGCCGCATTATTTAGAATCCTCCCGATATTAAAGTCTAACATAGCTGACATTTAAGAGGTAATTTGCCGCAGCGTTAAATTATTTTCATTTAATTTTCTCCCGCCGGGTGCTTTCTACTCTCTTTCTTGAATGGAGTCAACCATGGACTTAATTGTATTAAGGTCATCGGCACATAAACATTATAGTTTATACCCGAACAAATAATCAATAACTATCACCAGTTATCTTAAATATTTATTTATAAATTATTTATATAAAACGGATCAAATAACAGCATTCATGGTATTGATTACAGATATATCACCAAAACCATATCTCTTATAATATAAAAAATCTTTTAAAAGTCTTTCAATAATTAAACATCAGTTATTTACAAAAACCATTAGTACATATATAATAAACTTATAAATTATACTTATAAGGAGAGCAATAAAATGTCCGCCTGGGATGACGACAAACCAATGTTAAACATTGGCATAGTGGCTCAATTTCTTGAAGTCCACCCTGAAACACTACGCATATGGGAAAAAAATAATTTAATTCACCCGGCAAGAAAAAACAAGCAGAGATTATATTCGAATAATGACCTGAAACGGTTGAAGTTTATTCACAACCTGATTAATGTAAAAGGTCTGAATATCGCAGGCGTGCAGCAGGTTCTCGCCATGTATTCCTGCTGGAAAACAAAAAGTTGCCAGGACAGCCTAATCAGAAATAAAAGCGGGGCGGTAAACAAGTCCAAACCTTGCTGGAAGGAAGATGAATCATATTGCATAGTGATTGAGGATCAGGCTGACCTTTGCAGCAATTGTAAATATTACATGAATAGTAATGAAATTACTGACTAATCATTGGCTTGGAAATACAGGAATGAATGATAAAGAGGAATATTATTTCAGCAATGGGCACTTGCACCGGAAACAATAGTCATCCTGTATGTCGTTTAAACTGGCGCAGGCGTTGCAAAGATTGAAAACAAAATGACTTCAAAAAAAGCTCCCGCATCACTATGAAAGTGGTGCGGGATTGTCATTTATATCCATATCATTATTTTTGCAGTTTCGCAAAATGTTCTGCATAAAATATAGTAGTTTAATTTTGCCATGTTAAATTGAGGAGGGCGGCATGCAAAAAGAAGAGTTTTCAAAAATATGTCGTGAGCTGTCGTCCGGCGGCAGCCACGCCCTCTCCAGGGCAATCCTGCCCGCGGTGAAAGAACACCTGGCCTCCCACAATAAAAAGAAGCTGCCGGTGATCTGGCTTGAGACCAACGACAGCGGCGACAACAATATCGCTTTTATGAACACCGCCTACCCCTACCTGGACCGGGTTTTCACGGAAATGCTCGACCTGCTTTACAGCAACACCTTCATGGCCGCCCAGGGCAGGGACGCGCTCAGCATTCTGGAGCAAGTTTCTGAAACATACAAAGGGAAATTTACTTTGGTTGTTGAGGGAGCGATACCGAAAAAGGACAACGGCCGGTATAACATCATCGCCCGCACCGAAACCCGCTGCATTACCGCCCTTGAAGCGGTGACCCGGCTGGGCGGGCCGGCTGAATACGTTGTTGCCATCGGCACCTGCGCCGGCTTCGGCGGACCTACCGCAGCCAGGCCCAATCTGACCGGCAGTGTTGGCGTCCGTGACGTGCTGGACAGGGAAGTGATCAACGTCAGCGGCTGCCCGGTCAACCCCGATTGGTTCGTGGGAACCCTGGCCCACCTCTTGATGTACGGCAGGCCGGATCTTGACAAACTAGGCCGCCCCACCCTGTTTTACGGTTTTACGGTGCACAGGCACTGCCAGCGGCGCTCTTATTTCGACAATAAAGATTTCGCCAAAGAGCTTGGCGAAATCGAGTGCATGTTTTTACTCGGCTGCATGGGTCCCCGCACGGGCGCCGACTGTCCGTACAGGCAGTGGATAAATCATGTAAGCTGGCCGGTCAAGGCCAACACCCCCTGCATCGGCTGCACCAATGAGGACTTCCCGGACGGCTCCTCGCCGTTTTTCACGCCGATGGCTGAAAAGAGCAAAGGTCAAGAAGGCGGGAAGAACGCTTCGAACCAGGGGGGAGAGCAAGCATGAGCAAAGTACGGGTTATGTTCAGTCCCGTCACCCGCCTGAGCGGCCTTTTATCCGTGGATGTCATTCTTGAGCAGGGCCGGGTTGTCGAAGCAAACGCCGGCGGCACCATGTTCAGGGGCTACGAGTGGATTATGCGTGACCGGGCCGTCACTGACGCGGTGTATATGACCCAGCGGATTTGCGGCATATGTTCTACGGCTCACGGAGCGGCGGCAAGCTACCTGCTGGATGAGCTGTATGACCATGAGTTGTCTGAAAACGCCCAATACCTGCGTAATATAATATTTGCCGCCGATTTCTTGCAAAACCATATCCGGCATTTTTATTTCTTCAGCCTGCCTGACTTTGTGAAAATGCCGGAGCGCCCTCCCTTTCACGGGCAAAACCCCGCTGACATCCGCCTGAATCCTGAAGACAATCAGCGCCTGGCGGGGCATTACTTCGAAGCGGTCAAAGCAGCCCAGGAAAGTCACCAAATTCTGGCTTTATTCGGCGGCAAAGCGCCCCACCAGCACAGTTTTGTCCACGGCGGCGTCGCGGCAGCCCCCACAGCGGATAAAATCGAACAGGCGCTGGCCCTGCTCGGTAATATCAGTGAATTTGTGAAAAGCAGGATGGTTCCCGACACCGAGCTAATCGCGCGGGTTTACAGCGATTATTTTAGACTAGGAATAACTCCCCGGCAGTTTTTCTCTTTCGGCTTATTCAGATTCGGCGTTAAAAATGAAAAGTTTTTGTGGCGAAGCGGCGTATTGGCGGATGGCCGGCTTTACCCTCCACGGCTGGAACTGATCAGCGAAAACATAACCAGTTCATGGTTTGAGCAAACCGGCGCCGAAGATATAAAGCCGGATCCTCTTAAACCGGGCGCTTACACCTGGGTAAAATCAGTGCGGTACGCGGGGCGCTATTTTCAAGTAGGGCCGCTGGCGCGGATGATGATCAACGGATTTTACCAAGGCGGCGCCGCGACAATGGACAGAATCTACGCCCGCACCATGGAGACCCTTCTGCTGACGGAATTGGCGCGGGAGTGGCTGAAAAACCTGAAGCCCGGCCCTCCCCCCATCAGCCAGAAAAGCACCCCGGTAAAAAAGGCAGTGACAGCCGCTACGGACGCCATGCGGGGCGCGCTCCTTCATGCCGCGCTTATCGAAGATGAAAAAGTCGTCAAATACAACATTATTACCCCGACGGTTTGGAATTTCTCGCCCAAAGACGGGCTGGGCGGCCGCGGTCCGCTGGAAAGCGCGCTGGCGGGAACCGAAATACCAAGCCAGAACATGCTTTTTACCATTCTCGGCCGGACCATCCGTTCATTTGACCCCTGCATATCCTGCGCGACCCATCTCCTTGACTGCAAGGGCGGTGTAAAAGCCGAGGCAGTTTTTTAATCTAAACTATTCTATTTTGCTTTGCAGCCCTAATAAAATAATTAAAAGAATTAAGGTGGAGGGGATATTTTTGGTAAAACAAAATCATCCGTCGCATATGTTCCGGTGCGCCTACCCTGCTCCTTACCCTTCCGTGCGCGTGACGGCGCCCAACCGTCAGTATGCTGAACTTTTGCTGGAGGATTATGCCGGGGTTGTAAGTGAATTTACGGCCATAAACCAGTACCTGCACCACTACTTTACGCTTGCAGGGATAAATGAAGAAGTGGCTGAACTGGAGGAATGCATTTCCTTGGTGGAAATGCACCATATGGAACTGCTGGCGGAAACAATCAGGCTTTTAGGCGTGGACCCGCGCTACCGCGTAATCCGAAACAGCCAGGAAATATACTGGAATGCCGCTTATGTCTACTACGGCTTCAGCATATGCGACAAGCTGGCGGCCGATATCACGGCTGAATGGGCCGCCATTGCCGCCTACCGCGATCATCAGCAGAGGATTGGCGACCCGCACATTAAAGGGCTTTTGGAAAGAATCATCCAGGATGAATACCACCACATCCGTTTATTCAACGAAGCAATGCAGAAATACTGCAAGTAATCTACATAACCACCTTCTCGGGATGGCTGTAGATATTCATCCTTTCACCGCGCGCAAACCCCACTAAAGCAATACCGAACTCGCCGGCTAAATCAACCGCCAGGCTGGTGGGCGCGGCGCGCGACACAACTAAGGGGATACCGCTGTGGCCGGCTTTAATCAGGATCTCCGAAGACACACGCCCGCTCAGCAGCAAACATTTGTCGTCAGGCATTAAATTGTTTAATAATGCATGACCTAAAACCTTGTCCACGGCATTGTGGCGGCCGATGTCATCGAACATGGCCAGTAGCCCGTTATCATCACCCATAGCCGCGCTGTGCACACCGTGAGTCTTGCTGTGAGTAACGGATCCCTCTTCCAGCATGCCGATCAAACGTAATAGATGCGGGGCGGCAAACCGCTTGGAAGACTTTACCGGCTCCATCTGAGTAACATCGTTGACGAAATACAGGCAGGCCCGCCCCTTGCCGCAGCAGCTGGCAATCTGCCGCTTCAAAAATGTTTCCGTTTGCTTCACCGGTGCAGTAGTTTCCACCCACATCAAACCATCAGTTTCATTAAAGGTAATATCCTTTATATCAGAATATTTTTTAACTATTCCTTCGTTGATTAAAAAACCAATCGCCAATTCTTTAAACGCGCCTGATGAACAGATTAAAGTAGCTAATTCAGTATCATTCACATATACCGTCAGCGGTATCTCGTCGACAATTAAGTCATGAGCAGGCTTTGCTTTGCCTTGATCATAGGTGACTATTCCCCGTTCCTGATAGAGAGAAATTTGGGACACCCTGCGCTCCACTCCTTTCTAAACCCCTTGTCGTTTGATTATCTCAGACACAACCTTTCGGTTTGGGCAGGCCGGCCAGCTTGCAGGCCCCCTTGGCCGGACCGGCGGGGAAAAGCTGGTAGATACGCTTTAATGTGCAGCCGGTCTCTTTGCAAAGCTCGGATATCTTCGGGGCCACCTGGAATTGCTCATGATAATTACGCAGGTAGGCGATCACCCGCCAATGCTCATCGTTCAGCTCACCGATCCCTTCAGCGGCAGCTAAACCTCTGGCAATATCCTCACTCCAAGAGGCCGGGTCCAAAAGAAATCCATCCTCGTCTATTGCCACCGTTACACCGCTCAGCTCAATTTCAGGCATATCATTCACCTCCATCTTCGTTTAAAGGCGACATGGCACGCAGTCTTTCAACGATTGGCCCCATGGCATTCAGGAAATAATCCACATCTTCTTCTGTATTGTCCTTACCCAGGGTCAAGCGGAGAGAACCATGGGCGTCCTCGTGCGGAATGCCCATTGACAATAGCACATGTGAAGGTTCCAACGAACCTGAAGTACAGGCCGAACCGGTGGAAGCCGCGACACCTTTCATGTCCAGGCTCAACAGCATCGACTCGCCTTCGATATATTCAAATATGAAACTGGCATGGTTCGGCAGGCGAATGGCGGGATGCCCTGTTAATCTAACATGGCTGAACCGTTTTGTCACCTCTCTGATTAATTTATCACGCAAGATCAACAGCCGTTTATTTTCAACTTCCATATTTTCCATAAGCAGTTCCGCCGCCTTACCCAGACCCACAATACCCGGAACATTCTCAGTGCCCGCCCGGCGCAGGCGTTCCTGCGCGCCCCCGTGGAAAAGCGTTGGCCTCCATCGCGTTCCTTTGCGGACATAAAGAGCGCCGACACCTTTAGGACCGTATATTTTATGTCCTGAGACAGTCAACAAATCAACCCCCAGTTCATCCACATTCACCGGGATTTTTCCAAAACTTTGCACAGCATCAACATGGAAGATTATTCCGCGCGCTTTCGCTATTTTACCGATCCCGGCAACAGGCATGATCGTGCCCACTTCATTGTTGGCGTGCATGATGCTAATTAATATGGTGTTGTCTGTTATGGCATTTTCCACATCATCGACACTAACCATCCCGTATTGATCGACGGGAAGCACCGTGACGCTAAAACCCTGTTTCGCTAATGCCTTTACCGCGTTGAGCGCCGCGTGATGCTCCACCGCGCTGGTAATTACGTGGTTTCCCTTCCCGATATTGGTTAAGGCCGCTCCATGAATCGCCATATTATCCGATTCTGTGCCGCCGCTCGTAAAAATAATTTCGTCCGGTTTCGCGCCAATGGCCTTGGCCACCTTTTCGCGCGCTTCGTCCAGAGCCTTGCGGGCGATTTGTCCGAAATAGTGCAGGGTGGAAGGATTGCCGTAATTATCATTAATCAAGAAACGGTAAACCTCCTCTGCCACCAGAGGGTGGACAGGGGTAGTCGCACTATAGTCAAAATAAACTCTCCGCATCAATGAATCCTCCTTAACACGATCCTTATATCATAGCTAACTACTATACTTTAAAAATCATACTAGCACAACGCTGGGATATTGTCAATTAGATAAGGTGTTCTCTTAAATCATGGATTTGCAATTAATAATTGACAAAAAAAAATTATTATTATACTATCTGAATTAAGCATATAATTATTATAAACTTAATCTTCTTATCGAGAGAAGGGGAGGGCAGGACCCGAGGAACCTTCGGCAACCTTCAAGCCTTTGCGTTTGAGATGGTGCCAATTTCCGCCGGACGCACCGGGAAGATGAGAAGGAGAGGCTTTTAAAGACCCTCTGCTTCATAAAGAGGGTCTTTAATTTCGCAGAAGATTCAAGGAGGCTTTTATATATGGATGCGGGGAACGTTGGTTGGACAGTGCCGCGCAAGGTGCGGCTTGCGGATATAAACAATCCGCTTCCCCTTGATTGCGGTAAAAAAATTACTCCTGTCGAGGTGGAATACGAGACTTACGGCAAACTGAATGACACGCGCGATAATGCCATTCTTATCCTTCACGCACTCTCGGGTGATGCCCACGCGGCCGGCAGGAGCACAAAGGCGGATGAAATGAACCGCCCCTGGCTAAAGGATCGTCCCGGCTGGTGGGACCGGATGATCGGGCCGGGGAAAGCCTTCGATACCAACATATATTTTATTATATGTTCCAATATCCTGGGCAGCTGTTACGGCACAACGGGGCCGGCCGACACCAACCCGGACACCGGCCGGCCCTATGGTCTCGCATTTCCGGTTGTCACAGTGGGAGACTGGGTTAGACTCCAGGAGAGACTAATCAGCCATCTCGGCATTAAACGCCTGCGCGCTGTGGCAGGCGGTTCCCTGGGCGGACAGCAAGCCCTGGAGTGGGCACTGGCTTATCCCGATCGCGTTGAGTCAGCCATCGTCATTGCCTCGTCAACCCGTTTGAGCGCCCAGGGGCTGGCGTTTAACGCTGTGGCCAGACACGCCATTACCACTGATCCGAATTTTCGGAAAGGCAATTATTATAACGATGCAGCCCCTGACCGGGGACTGGCGGTCGCCCGGATGCTGGCCCATATTACCTACCTTTCAGAAATTTCCATGAGCAGGAAATTCGGGCGCAGATATCGCAACGGGGATGGACCGGGATTTCACCTCGGCACAGATTTCGAAGTCGAAGGGTACCTTCAACATCAGGGCAACAGTTTCGTAGACAGGTTTGACGCCAACAGCTATTTGTACATAACACGCGCGATGGACTACTATGACGCCTCAAGCTGGGGGGACGGAGACATTAATCAAGCCTGTCGCAGAATTGAGAGCAGGATGCTGCTGGTCTCATTTTCTTCCGACTGGCTCTACCCGCCGGAAGAAACGAAAGAGCTGGCGATAGCCCTGAGCCGGTGCGGGAAACATGTCAGCTACGCAAATATTCAGTCATCATATGGCCATGACGCCTTTTTACTGGAAGTGGAAAATTTATCCCGGCTCGTACGCGGTTTTTTGAAAGCGAGGGGTGCGCAATGACCCAGAAAAAGAGCAGCCGTTTCGACCATGACGTCATATATGATATTATTTCCGAAGGTTCTGCCGTGCTCGACCTTGGTTGCGGAGACGGCGAGCTTTTAATAAAGCTAATTAAAAACAAAAATGTGCGGGGTTTAGGGATCGAAAAAGATATCGACCAGGTAACAAAAAGCATAATTAAAGGAGTACCCGTCCTGCATATGGACCTTGACGAAGGACTGACCGGTTTACCTGACCGCTTTTTTGATTTTGTTATTCTGGAAAAAACTCTTCAGGCGGTGAAAAAACCGCTTTTCGTCCTTGACGAAATGCTGCGGGTGGGAGGCGCGGGCATCGTCAGCTTCCCTAATTTCGGATACCGGCAGGTCGTTGACTCTCTTGTTTCGACCGGCAGGATGCCGGTAACATCAACCCTGCCCTACCAATGGTACGACACCCCGAATATCCACCTGTTTACGGTAGACGACTTTCTTGATTGGGCACACAAAAATCAAGTCACTGTGGAGCAGGGCTTGTTCCGGGTGGATGATGCAATAATCCCTTTTACAGAAGCTGTCGCGTCGGAAGCCAGTGAGGTATTGTTTGTGGTAAAAAGATTATCCTCTTGAACTCCCGGTATATTATTGCATGCTTTTCAATAAGACTTCCCAATGAACAACTGTGTCACAACAACGCCATAACGTGTTTTGCAGACGCCAACCCCGATGCTGTCATGCAGGGTGTTAAGAACATTTGGCCGGTGATCGCCGCTGTCCATAATCATTTCATGCGCCCGCCGGGTAGTAGCGGCCTTGGCGATATTCTCCGCACCCATCGCCCTGGCCGTAACGCCGGCTTTCCGCAGCATATCCAGCGGGAGGCCGTAAACAGGCGACCTGTGATTGAAATAATTGTTTATAAACATATCTTCGCTTTTTTTACGAGCCAGGTCTACCAAGCGCTTATCCAAAAAAAACGCCGGCAAGCCTGCCTTTTCCCGTTCCTGATTAACCAAATCGAACAATAGCTTTTCATCGGCGGAAAGGTCTGACACATTGCTTCCCGTTGTGAAACAACCCCCTGTAACATATAGTGTTCCCCAAGAGGCATGCGGCAGAATAGATTAATTTAATTCAATGGATGCCGGCATTACTTCTGGTAATTATTTTTAAAACCTATATACTATAAAATATCAATGTATTCAGAAGAAGGTGACATTATGCCTGACATGGAAAAAATAAAAAAGAAAATCTCCACGGACCCTTTTGCCGGCATGCTTGGGGTCAGATTCGACGAAATGGGGGAAGGTTACGCAAAGCTGAGCATGCGCGTCCGTGACGATATGCTGAACTTCAACGGCTCTTTACACGGCGGCGTTATTTATTCTTTAGCCGACATCGCTTTCAGCGCCGCCAGCAATTCACACGGCACCGTCGCGGTTGCCTTGCACGCCGACATAACTTATTTAAAGGCCGTACCGCCCGGCAGCACACTGGTGGCAACCGGCGCGGAAAAAAACAAGACCAGGAGAACAGGTCTTTACAGTATCACTATTGATGACGCGGAGGGAAACCTAATTGCCGTGTTTGAAGGTGTTGTTTATCGGAAAGACCAGCCGCTGTTTTAACGGAAGGGGGAACTGACAGATATGCCGCCAGTCAGCGACAAGTCTCTCATCTACAGGCGCCCGGCGGAATTGCTGCAAAACCTGATCCGGTTTAATACAACCAACCCGCCCGGTGATGAGGCGGCGTGCATTACCTACATTAACAACCTGCTGACTGAAGCCGGGCTTGTTACAACTATTCTTGCCCGCGCCCCCGGCCGTCCCAACCTGATCACCCGCCTCGCGGGAAAGGGCGACGGCCCGCCGCTGCTGCTTTACGGACATGCGGATGTCGTTACCGCGGCAAACCAGACCTGGCGCCACCCGCCCTTTGCGGGAAAGATTGCGGACGGCTGCGTCTGGGGCCGGGGCGCGCTGGACATGAAAGGCGGTCTGGCCATGATGCTGGCCGCTTGCCTGCGTGCCCGGGCTGAAAATCTGGCCTTGCCCGGCGACGTTGTGCTGGCCGTTTTAAGCGATGAGGAGAGCGGCGGCGATTACGGCGCCAAGTACCTGGTGAACGACCACGCGGACATTTTCAAAGGCATCCGCTACGCCATCGGGGAACTCGGCGGTTATACGCTGTATCTCGGCGGAAAAAAATTTTATATGATCATGGTCGCGGAAAAAAAACTGTGCTGGATGAAGGTTACCGTGCGAGGACCAGGCGGTCACGGCTCTATCCCCCTGCGCGGCGGCGCCATGGCTAAGCTTGCCCAATTGCTGCGACAGCTTGAGCGGCAGCGCCTGCCGGCGCATATCACACCGGTGGTGCGCCGGATGATTGAAACAATGCGCACCGTTTTGCCTGATTCGACCAGCTCGGCCCTGCGCCGGCTGCTCAACCCGGCCTTGACGGACCACACACTTGATCAGCTGGAGCAAAGCTGGCAGTTTCTTGACCCGCTGCTGCATAACACTGTCAATGCCACGATTGTGCACGGAGGCAGCAAGATTAACGTGATTCCAAGCGAAATCACCCTTGAACTGGACGGCCGCCTCCTGCCCGGCTGCACGCCGTCGGACATGATCAATGAACTCCGCGAGATTACCGGCGGCCAGTTCGCATTTGAGATAATTCAGCACGGCGCGGACCCCGGCGGCCCGGACATGGGTTTGTTTGACACCCTGGCTGAAATCCTGCGCGCGGCAGATCCGGACGGTTTTCCCGTGCCGCTGTTGCTGAGCGGCTGCACGGACGGACACTTTTTCGCGCAGCTGGGCATCCAAACCTATGGCTTCATGCCGATGAACCTGCCCCCGGAAATAGAAGTCTCCAAGCTGATCCACGCCGCCGACGAGCGGATCCCGGTTGAAGCGCTTACTTTTGGCACAGAGGCGATTTATCAAGCCCTGCAGCGTTTCGCGACCCCAAATTAGCTGTCTGCCCCGGAATACAAAAAAGGGGCGATATATTTTTACCGTCCCTCTCGTTTTTGCCTGGCTTGCGACAAGCACATACTCATGCGACCGTTTTTCTGTCAATTGTTACGAAAGCTCGCCATTATTCCTTACCGGCCGGGTGTCTTCCAGAATCTCGTATAATTCCGCCGCCATTTTTGCCGGCACATTTTCCCGGACCGATACTATTCTTAGTTTAAGGTTCCTGTTTCCAAAACCAATCGTGATGGTGTCGCCCTGTTTCACTTCCGCTCCGGCTTTGGCCGTGCGGCCGTTAACCGCAACCTGGCCGCGGTCGCAAACCTCTTTAGCCAGGGTGCGCCGTTTGATCACCCGGGAAACTTTAAGGAACTTGTCAAGGCGCAAGCATATATACCACCTTTAACTTATACATCAGGTGCCAGGCTAACACAAAATTTAGCATTTTCAGATAAATCATAATACTGTCTTGAAAATCAGGACTTTTCAGGTCCGATAATTGATTTTCACAAACAATTACTTGCCCACAGCGTCGCGCAGAGCTTTCCCGGCCTTGAAAACAGGCACGCGGGCAGCGTCGATGTTAATTTCCTCACCGGTCTGCGGGTTTCTTCCCTTGCGGGCAGCTCTGTCCCTAATTTCAAAAGTACCGAAACCCACCAGTTGGACCTTATCGCCCTTTGACAGCGCCTCTTCGATCGCGCCAAGCACCGCACCCACGGCTTTTTCCGAATCTTTTTTGGTTAATTCCGTCTTTTCGGCAACGTTTGAAATCAACTCGGCCTTATTCATTTGAACCCTCCTAATATAAAATAGAGATATTAATTTATAATTTATTCGCTAAAATCCTCGTAGTTCCTTCCGCAAAGAAAATGTTTCCTAGGTTTTTTATTAGTTTTTTTACTTTTTTTCCTGATTTTTTGCCTCCTCCCACCAAGCGTCCAGTTCGGAAAGAGAACACTTTGACAGTATTTTCCCGGTATACCGCGCTTTTTTTTCAATATAGCAAAACCTTTTGACAAACTTTTCAGAGGTTGACGTCAAAGCCGTTTCCGGTTCCACATCCAGCAACCTGGCTAGGTTGACCACTGAAAAGAGCAGATCGCCCATTTCTTTTTCAACTTGTTTTTTATCCCCGGCTGAAAGGGCATTTTTAAGCTCGTCCAGCTCTTCATGGTATTTTTCCATGGCGCCCCGGTAATCCGGCCAGTCAAAACCCACGCCGGCGGCTTTCTTCTGCAGCTTCACCGCCCGCATTAACGCCGGCAAGGCCGCTGAAACACCGTCAAGCAGGCTCGCAGGCTTATTTCTTCCCTT
>NZ_MVQM01000032.1:0-1442 GCF_002067195.1 Pelotomaculum sp. PtaB.Bin117
TTCTTTATAAGATAGACAAATTGATCTCTGACGAATCTAAAACCTTCCCCTTCCGCTTTCGTATATTCCAGCAGCCAATTATTCATTTTAAGTGAAACACCAATATCAAAATAACGCCGGAAATGCTGTGACAGACTATAATTATGTGAATGCCGCACAGCCGCCTCCGGCACATAGGCAACTTTATATCCACGCAGGATTAATTTTGCCGCCAGGATCATATCTTCGTTCATTATTACCTTTTCCGGAAACCTGCCGACTTCTTCAAATTCCCGCTTCCTGACCGCCGAACAAACATCACTGAAGAAAAAAGCCTTGATCCCCAACCGCGGCAGGTCCTCTTTGCTCTTGACCATGCCCGTACCAGGATAATTGAACAAGCGGGCAAATTTTTCCGGGGGCACAGCATCCTGCCTGGCCAACTGCCGGCCAAAAGAAGCAGCTATTAAAGGATTTGTCTGATTTGCCAGGGGCTTTACGAGGTTCTCCAGAAACCTGTCGTCCGCCGGCAGTGCATCCTGCGTCATAAAAACCAGCACATCACCGGCAGCTATTTCTGCGCCCAGATTCCGCGTGCCGCCGTGATCAAAAGCTTCCCTTTCTATAACTACCGTCTTGCATCCCATTTCAGCAGCTATTTCCGCAGTTCGATCCCCGGATGACGAATCCATCACAATTATTTCCACCGGGGGATGTGTTTGCCGTTTGAGAGATGTTAAAAGCAAAGATAAAAATTTTTCTCCGTTCAAGGTTGGAATAATTAAAGATATTTCCATAAAATATTAAACTCCGTGATAAATTTAAGAGGATAAAATTTTCTCATATACTTCTAATAATTTATTTATATGAGCATCCATTGTATAAGGATTCGACCAGTAGCGTTCATAAGCCGCCTGTCCCATCTTTCTTGCAGTTTCAGCATCCTGAAGAACAGCTATCTTTTTGGCCAAATCAGCCACACTACCCCCCCTAAACCATAGACCAGTCAAGCCATTCACAACCATATCCCTGGCTGCGGAAGTATCCGGCACGACGGCTGGAATTCCCATTGCAGCCGCCTCAGCCACCACCAAACCCTGTGTTTCGTACAATAACGAAGGTAAAACAAGGGCACGGGCCGTTTGCAGGTAGTTTTGCACTTCCTGGTAGGAAAGCCAACCAGTAATCTGGGTTCCGGGCAATATTTTTTCTATGTCCGACCGGCAATCGCCATCACCAACAAAAATACATTCACACCCCAGCATTCTTGATGCCATGGCCAGAAGATGAGGTCCTTTCTCTTTGCTCAACCTCCCTACCATAATAAATTTTTTATTATCTTGTACCGGAACAGGCTTATCGCGTGGTATTTCTATCGGATTGTTAACATAGTATATCTTTGCGCCTGAAGGTAAATACGGCTTCAAAATTTTTTTGCTGAACTCTGAAATAGTTATGAAATC
>NZ_MVQM01000033.1:0-29869 GCF_002067195.1 Pelotomaculum sp. PtaB.Bin117
GTAGGAGGAATTCAATAACGATGGTTCAAGCAAAGCCTTGTGCCATCTGCCTCGGCGAATGCCGAGAGGCTATATAGTAGAATAGGAGGAGGTAATATGTGAAGCTCGCATATGTCCTATTGGGTTTCTTGTTTTTTGGCATAGGCACGGTTGGCGCGTTTCTCCCCATCTTGCCCACGGTGCCGTTTCTACTGGTGGCGTCCTTTTGCTTTGCTAAAGGCTCCACCCGGTTCAACAGCTGGTTTAGGTCAACCAAGCTATACAAAAATCATTTAGATGGTTTGGTCAGTTCCCGCGCCATGACCCTAAGGAGCAAAATAACCGTTCTTAGCCTGGCCTCCGTTATGCTCATTTTAGCCTTTGTTTTTTCTCCTTCCGCGCATGCCAGGATCCTCATCGTCTGCTTGCTGGCGCTGAAATACTATTATTTTGCCTTTAAGATTAAAACAGTCAAGGAAAACCCGGTCGACGGTTATCAACAAAAGGTTTCTTAAACCGAGATAGTTTAGGCTAAAATTATCTCTATTTTTTGACTAGGTAGTTAGCATAAGCTAACTAAATCAGGTTCAATAAGGACGGAAGGTCTGGAAATACAACGTTTAAGCCGGAAGGAAAGGAGCGTGTGGAAATGAAAATCAGGGCGCCCACTGAACACTTGACAGATTGCGCGTGAGATTTAATACGGTAGTTTTTCAACAAGGTTGGAAAGCTTAAAATTTAAGGAGGCTTAGAGTAATGAAAAAAAGATTGTTGACGGTGGCCGTGATGGCCTTGATGCTGGTGATGTCCTTTGCCATGACTGCCAGCGCCGGACCGGTTGCAGATACCCTTGGAGCACTAGGACCAGGCCCACACAGCGTGGGGGTTGATCTGTATCATGCCACATTAGATCAATTGTCCATGGGAGATCCCGCCATAGATTCACCCGCCTCGGTTACCGTGGCGAGCGGCGTGGCCACAATGACGCTGGGAGTTTCTCCGATGACGTTCGGCGAGTATACCGGGTATCTGGAGAAACTTGAATATTATGATGGTGGAGTCTATACCGATGAAGACGTCGTCGTTGTCGACTATGATCTAGATGAGGTTCCGGACGCCTTCATTTTCCCGATTACGGACGAAACGGCTATTACTACAGGTGGAGGAGCAGTTATCGGCGCGTGGCAAAAGGTCCAGGTAACAGTTAAGGTAGAAGGCAGCTCCATGCCCGTTTCCCAAGCCAGATTAAAGATCATGTTCTAAGAAACCGCACCAGTGGGACTGATTGATCTGCTTTGCTCAACCAGTCCCACACATTCTTTGATAACAGCATTTGCCAGTTGTTTAATTAATTATAATACTGGGGTTGCCACAAGCCAACCCAATTAAAAGGCACCTGCGGGTACCTTTTTAAAAGACATCTGGTTAGCACAGGCTAATCTGCGTAAAAACAATTATTTATATCAACATTCGTTTATTTAAGCGCCTGGGAGATAAACGTAAAAATGGTTTCAAGCCAGAGGAGAAAGGAGTTGTGCAGAAATTAACAGTATTCACAAAAAAATTTTGAGTTATTTACTGGTGTTTTCTATGATTATCACCCTGTTCCCGGCGGCGGCTTTTTCGGAACCTGATGAGGAGATAACCTCATTTGCTCCCATAACACTGTCCGCCGGCACGGTGTCTGCAGCGGTATACGCGGACGCCGCGGCGGTGATCGCGGCCCTCAGCGCGCAATATCCCAGTGTAACCGACCCGTCAACCGTCGGCAGCTACACCTTTACGGCAACCCTGGGCGACATACCCGCAGGCTACGCCAACCCCCACAACCTGACGGCCACGGCCGAAGTCGTGGTGGGCGGCAGCGGCGGCACCCTCGCCGACGGCAAGTATAATATCAAAGTAACGGCTTTGAACGAAGCCGACGAGGGGACTTCGCCCGTGGCGGCTCTGCTGTCCGAGGACGCCCTGCTCAAGGTGGACAGAGGCCAGGTGACGGCCACCCTTCGCTTTAACCGGGGTACGATAGACGGCGCGGATACCTATGGGAGCTATGTGACCGGCATAAGGACGGTAGCAGGCGCCACATACGACGGGACCAGACTCTCGTACAACGGCTATGACTATTCCAGCACCCACAAGGCTATGGTCAACGACATCAGCGCCCCGACCAGCGCCACCATAACAATTTCGGGAGTCTCAAAAACGTTCCGCTTGCAGTTTGACAGCCCCTCCGCTTTCTCCCTGGGCCCGGCTGATATTCCGGACGGGGCGCTGCGCCAGGCCATCTGCGCATTGCTGGGTGAAGATGCCGGACAATACGCCATCCAGAAGGAAGACATGGAGTGGCTGCGGGGATACTTAAACCTAAGAGGCAAAGGAATAACCGACCTGACGGGGCTGCGGCATGCCGTTAACGTGACACATCTGGACATGAGCTACAGCAGCCTGGGCGGCGTGGAGAACCTGAACGCCATGCTTGGAGAGATTGCGCAACTGCCGAATCTTGAGCAATTAAATCTAAGCAATAATGCCTTGACGAGCCTGCCGGCCATCGGGGACATGCCCAACCTGGCGGAAATCAATGTCGGGTACAATCAGCTGACGGACCTGCCGCAGTTCACGAACCTGCCGGCCCTGACCACCTTTTACGGCAACGACAACAATTTCCAAAGGGTGCCGGAAAGCTTGTTCAACCTGACCTCGCTGGTAAAATTGGACCTGCAGAACAATGCCATTGCGGAGATCAGCAGCAGCATTTCCGCCCTGGGCAACTTAGAAACGCTATATATGACTAATAACCTGCTCCAAACCCTGCCCGCTAGCTTCAACGGCTTATCCAAGTTAAAAACCATGGCTTTCATGCACAATCAACTGACCTCGCTGCCCGCCGACCTGAGCGGGCTCACCGGCGTAACGACTGTCAGTTTGGGCTACAATATGCTGGAAAATATTCCAGAAGGCCTATTTACCCTGCCCAATGTGGAGGACATAACGGCGGATAACAACAGGGTCAGGGAAGTGGGCGGCGGCATCGGCGATCTTAACAAGTTAAGAAAAATTACTCTAAACAACAACCAGATTGAGGCGTTGCCGGCCAGCATGAACAACTTGACCGCCCTGACCGAGATAAACATGAGCTACAACAACCTGACCACCCTGCCCGATGATTTGAGCGGCCTGACGAACCTGGAAACCGCCAATTTTGCCAACAACAAACTGACCGCCCTGCCGGACAGCGTCGGGGACTGGACGGCCCTCAAGACTTTGAAGCTGGCAGCGAACTCTTTAAAGACTCTGCCCGCTTCCATGGGCGGTTTGACAAATCTCAGCGATCTGGACCTGGGGAGCAACAGCTTCGAAGCATTGCCCGGCGCCCTGGCATCCATGCCGGCGTTGAAGGCAATTAAGATGAGTTACAACAAGGTGGCCGCCGCGCCCGCGGACCTGTCCCGGATGACGGCGGTGACAGCAATACAACTGCAAAACAACCGCCTGGGCGAACTGCCGGAAGGGTTTAAAACTTTGCCCAACGTACAGCATATGTACCTGCAAAATAATTTTCTTGAAACCATACCCGAAAACTATTTTGACGGATTGACTGCGCTAAAAACACTTAACATAACCAAGAACTTCATCCAGTTCAGCGAGGGGTCCACCGAGCTGAGCGAAATCCAGAAGCTGCGGAACCGTAGCGTGCCGGTGACGGTGACGGGAAACGCAGCGCCGCAGGGGCCGTTCGCCGCGCTGAAAAGCCTGGAGAGCAGCGCGGGTGAGCTGGAGTTAAAAAATGATGGCGCTCTCAGTTATACTCTTTCCGCGAAAGCGCCTGCGGGAACCTCCTCCATCACCCTGACGCCGACAGGCGTTAAAAGCGACACCACCATCACCATGGGCGATACAACGGTCAACAGCGGTGAGAGCCTGATGGCGGGGGGCCTGGCGACCGGCGTCAATTCCATCGTGCTGATGGCAGCCAGTCCCATCGACGGAAGCCAGGTGACCTATCAAATCCAACTGACCGTTGGCGCCGGCTCCAGCGACGGATTTCCGCAGGACGGCCATACGTACGGCATTACCGTCACCTTGCTGCACGCAAGCCTGGACGTCCCCTCCATGGCCGACAACTATATTATCAACGACGCTTCCATCAAGGTGGTCGGCGGGCAGATGCACCTGTATCTCACCACAGACAACGCGGATATAATGAGCGATTTCAGATATCGGAACGCGGCAGGCGAGTATGTGGCGGCGGAGCTTACATCCAGCGATCCGGCCGCGAACCTGGCCACTTATAAAATGCCCGTCAGCACCATTGACGAGCCTTTGCACCTCCAGGCATATGCGGCTCCGATGGGCTATTCCCCTTACTTCCGCCTGTCCTTTGACAGGGAGACCCTGGCGGATATAACGGGCGAGCAGGAACCGGAAGGCCTGGCCGACGGCACCTACACCATTCCGGTAAGCCTATGGCACGCGACGAGCGATATGGCCTCCATGGGCAACGGGGGTTTGGAGCAGACCGCCAAGCTTGTGGTGGAAAACGGCGAGGGAACCCTGCACCTGACCTTCAAGGCGCTGACCGTGGCGGCCATGAACATGACGGGGTACCTTTCGCAGCTTGACTTGCTGAAAAACATCGTGTTCAACCAGTATAACTACCCCGAAAGCTACGATCTGATTCCGGCCACCGTCGTATCCACCTACGACGTGGTGGACGCCTTTAACGCGCCGGACAGCACGGACCCGAATTGCGCGGGCAAGATGTACCCGAAGGAGATAACCGTGCCTGTCGTGCCGGGGCAGGAGTACACCTGGGTGCACGTCTACGTGCCGGTAATGGGCAGTATGGGCGTCGGCAATCAGGTGGCCAGGATCAAATTGGATTACGGCAACCTGGTCGCGCCGGGCGAACCCAACCCGAACGATGAACCCGTGCGGGAAATCACCGCCAGCGCGGGCGTCGTGACCATCGGACGCGGCGATATCGCCGGCATCTCCGTCACCCGGAATATCGGGCTTAATTTCAGCGACGTGAATATCGTCTTCCCGGTGCAGTATCTGAATAACTATTTTGCCGGCGACGCGTCCGGCACCGGCAGCCTGCAGCTACAAAAGAACGAGGCTTCCGCGGGCACGCGGCAAAGCATTATCAGCATCATGGCAGACACGGACACCCTGGTGAGCGCCATCGAACTGAACCTGAAAATAGGGGACCAGTCGATCACTGATTTGGGCGGTTCGGTCAAAATTACCATCAGCCTGACGGACGAACAAGTCGCGGCCCTTGCAAGCGCTGGAAGCAAAAAGCTCTGCCATTACAACCCGGATACGGGGGCGCTTGAGGACATGGGAGCCACGTTCGACCTGACGAACAAAACCGTGACTTTCTACACCGACCACTTCAGCACCTATGCGATCATCAGCGCACCGACCGGCGGCAGCGGTACCGGCGGCGTTCCTGAAGACACCGGCGAATTGAGTGATGGAATCTACAACATCAAGTTTGACGCCTTGCAGCAATATTCCGACGATTATTCCATGGCGGAGCAATTCTTTACTCAGCCCGCGGTGCTTGAGGTCTCCGGCAGCATAATTAACGTGACTATCGTAATGTACGGCACCACCAGCAGTCCGGAAAAGGACGACGGCATCCACATGCGTTATATCAACAAACTGCAATACCAAAACAGCAGCGGCAACTGGATCAATGTAACGAAGACACTGAACGACGCGGACGACACGATGACAATAGCGTTTACCGTCAGCACCATTGATGAACCCGTGTATATGAGAGTGCAGACCGACTATATGGGTCCTGATTATAAAGTGTTCCGCCTGGTCTTTTACAAGAACTCTCTGGAGAGAGGAGGACTGGTGTCTTCCGGCGCTGTCAGCGCCGCGACCCAATACACCATTAAGGCTGAAGCCGGGGAGGGCGGTGCCATCAGCCCCAGCGGAGACGTCAGTGTGAAAAAGAACGAAGACCAGACCTTTACGATCTCGGCTAATGCTGGATATAAGATCAAGGATGTGCTGGTCAATGGTAAATCCGTTGGCGCGGTAAGCACCTACACTTTTAAGGCGGTTAAGAAAGACGGCACAATCAGCGCTGTTTTTGAAAAAACAGAAGAAATCCCCGTGGCAGCTGAAGCTGCCGCAGCGTTAAAATTTACGGATATCGCAGGCCACTGGGCCGAAAAGGTAATTTATTTTGTCGTGAGCAAGGGCATGTTCAATGGTACAAGTGAGACCATGTTCAGTCCCGATGCTTTCATAACCCGGGGGATGTTTGTAACCGTTCTGGGCCGGATTTGCCAGATCGATCCCGCAAAATATGCCGCGTCCCCCTTTGCCGATGTGGCCCCGGAGACGTATTATGCTCCCTATATAGCCTGGGCTGCGGCGAATGATCTGGTCAGAGGCGTTGGTAACGGCATGTTTGAACCCGACCGGGAAATTACCAGGGAAGAGATGGCCGTGATCTTTGTAAAGTTTGCCAAAATCGCCGGGATCGAGCTGCCGGACGCTTCCGCTCCTGCGACCGCCGCCGTGCCGGAGGGAGCGCTGAAAGACGGGCGGTACACCATTGACGCCTCCGCCCTGATGGAAAATAAAGATGACGCTTCCATGGCTGATCAGTTCTTCACGGAACCGGCCACCCTGACTGTGGCCGGGGGCAAAATCACCGCCACCATGGTTTGGCACGGCACCGAGTATGTCACCATGGATATGCTTGAAGAATTAAAAGTCCAGCAGAGCGGCGGAGAACTGGCAGATGTAAAAAGATTTCTAAATCAGCAGGAGAACACCCTGACAATCACCTTCGAAGTGGAGGATATTCAGGAAGCTACCGTCATGCAGGTCTATGTGCCCAGGGGAATGGGCGAGATCAGGCCCAAGTTCAGGCTGGTTTTTGACAACACATCCCTGAAAGAACAGGGGGCATTGACCTTTGCCGACGCAGGAGAGATCAGCGCCTGGGCCAGAGAGAGCGTGGAAAAGATGAACATGGCCGGAATTATTACGGGCAAAGAGCATAACATGTTCGACCCCCGGGGTCTTGCCACCCGGGCGGAGGCGGCGGTGATCCTCGCCAGAAGCGCCGGTTTTTCAGACTGACGGTAAGCACAGTAAGCGGCCGCAACCGGAGCAGGGCAATGAGCATACTCCCCGCCTGGCGGAAAGAAGCAACTTGCCTTGCCCGGTGCGTGTTCGCGTCGTTGGATGAGAAAAAGTGATGGAAAGAGGAGGTATTTGATAACTAAAAAATGATTAAAAAACTGCTTTTGGGCTTGCTGGTCCTGGGGGCTGCTGTGGCAGGCGCGGCGCATGTCCCCGCGTTTGCCTTGACGGACGGGACTTATGTTGTTTCAAATAATACTCATTATGTCAATCCCGACACCGGCACAGCGGATGACGGGGGCGATACCTCCACCGGCGAGGCCATGTGTAGAAACACGGTCTACCCGGTCAGCCTGTATGAGCAGAAGAATGGGAAACACTATGTAACCCTGCGCCTCAAGATGATATCCTTTATCAAGGATATCAAATTCAACGTGCAGTCGGCTAAGGGGGATGGCGCGTCCTACCGTGAGGTTTCCTATGAAGTGGTGGGCGGAAATAAGGAGGAAAACACCGAGGATTTCCGTTTTGCCCTGCCGGCGGCGGATGTACTGATTAACCCTTCCTTTTTTGTCGGGCCTATGAACAGGGATGTGACCTTTTTTGTAGCTATCGACATGAGCAGCGCCAAAAAAGATGATGGTAAATTTGCCGCCTTCAACGGAACCGCTGTGAATAGCAATTCGGGCTCCCAGCCCGCGCCGGAGCAGTCGGCTGCGCCTGCTGGTCCGTCAGCTGACCAGGCTAAACCGGATGACTCCCTGCCGCCTGAGGCGGACCCGGCTGCCGTCGGCAGTCCGGATGGTTCTAAAGCGCAGGCGGATATTTCTTCATCTGCCGCCCGCGCAGACGGCACGAAGGAAGTACAGGGCATCGTGGAATTTGGGGTGCAGGGGGAAGCCGCGCCCGCGGAAAACCGGGAGAGCGCTTCCGCATCGCCTGTGCTTCCAATCGTTTTTGCAACGGTTGTGTGCCTGGGCGCAGGGGGATATTTTATCTATCGCGGCAGAACGAAAAATAAGCTGAATCAGGTGTGATTATGCGAAAAATATTTGCTGTTTTGTTGTATATCGTGCTGATGATGGGTTTTACCGGCTGCACCACGCGGCCATCAGGGGAAAGCGCAAGCCAGGGGCAGCCCCGGATTGTCTGCACTTCGGCGGCTTTGTGTGAGGTGCTGGCTCAATTGGACCTGGATTTGGCGGGTGTTCCCGATACTTCCATGGAATTGCCGGAGCGTTACCGGGATGTGCCCAGGGTGGGCCTGCCCATGACGCCGGACTTGGAAATTATCAAGTCCCTGAAGACCACCGACGTGCTCAGTCCCAACTCCCTGCAGTATGATTTAAAGCCCAAATATGAGAGCATCAACGTGCCCTGCACCTTTGTCAACCTGATGAGTGTGGAGGGAATGTTTAAAAGCATTGAAGACCTGGGGAAAAAATACCAAAAAACCCGGGAAGCCGACACCTTGATTGCAGATTACCAGGCTTTTATGAACGGGTACAACGCCAAAATAGAGGGCCGAGAGAGCCCCCGGGTTTTGATTTTAATGGGCATACCGGGCGCCTACATGGTGGCCACGGAAAGATCCTACGTGGGCAATCTGGTCAAGCTGGCCGGCGGGAGCAACGTGTTTGAGGACGATGGGGCGCTGCTCAACATCAACACCGAGGTCATCGCTGAAACCGATCCAGATATCATTTTGCGGGCGGCCCACGGCCTGCCGGACGAGGTGCAAAAAATGTTCGCCAAGGAATTCGAGGAAAACGACATTTGGAAGCATTTCCGGGCGGTGCAAAATAAAAGGGTCTATGATTTGGATTTTAAGACGTTCAATATGAGCGCTTCTTTAGGGTACAAAGAAGGTTTAAACAAACTGTTTGAAATGTTTTACGGTCAGGGGAGCGCTTCTGATGAAGAAAACACTGACTAGCTTTGTGGTTTTATGGTTGCTGCTGGCCGGCTTGATTTTTGCCTCGGTCAATCTGGGCAGCATCCGGGTTTCCTTGCCCGAGTTGCTGAAGGGCCTGTTTGTGGCCTACAACGAGAATGTAGCGGTGGTCTTTGATTTGCGTTTCCCCAGGATTATCATTGCCGTGCTGTCCGGAGCGGCCCTGGCTGTTTCCGGGGTGCTGTTTCAGGCCGTGATGAAAAACCCCCTGGCCGATCCGGGCATTATCGGCATTTCAGCAGGAGCGAGCTTTGCCGCGGTTCTGGTCACCATGTTTTTTCCCGCGTGGTTTTTCTTTTCGCCCATATTTGCCTTTGGGGGCGGGGTGGTTGCTTGTTTCCTGGTCTACTCCCTGTCCTGGAAGTCGGGGCTGACCCCTTTGCGCATTATTTTGGTGGGTATCGCCGTCAATGCCGTCTTTTCCGGGCTGCTGGAGGCGGTCAATTATATGACGGGAGGCCGGCAAAGCGTGGTTGCGGCCATTGTCGGCGCCAATATTTCCATGAAAACCTGGGACGACGTGCACACCCTGGTGTGGTACGTGCTTGTTGGCTTGCTGGGGGCGCTGGCCGTCTCCGGCAGGTGCAACCTCCTCTCCCTGGAGGACAAAACCGTGCGAAACCTGGGCGTGAATGTACATGCCGTCCGGGTGCTGGTATCGGCCGTCGCCGTGCTGCTGGCCGGCATTGCCACAGCGGTGGCGGGGGTGATCAGTTTTGTGGGATTGATTGTACCCCATATTGCCCGGCTTCTGGTGGGATCAAACCACAGGACGTTGATCCCTTTCTCCATCCTGCTGGGTAGTTTTACCGTTTTGCTGGCCGATACGGCAGGCCGTGTCATCGCCGCCCCTTACGAAATCCCCGCGTCGATTGTTATGGCGGTTATTGGCGGCCCCTTCTTTATTTTCCTGCTGAGGAGGAGTGATAAAACCTATGGAAATTAAGGATTTATCCTTTCAATATGGCAAACAGACGGTTTTGCAGTCCATATCCGCCCGGATCAGAAAAGGCAAAATTACCACAATTATGGGTTCAAACGGCTGCGGTAAATCCACTCTGTTTTATCTGATGACGAAAAACCTCAAGCCTGTAAGCGGGGGGGTCTATCTAAACGGGAAAAATATTCAGGAGATCTGCTTAAAGGAGTTTGCCAAAAAAGTGGCCATTGTCCATCAATATAATTCCGCCCCCAATGATACCACGGTCAGAACCTTGGTTGCCTACGGGCGCACACCCTACTCCTCCTTTTACCGGCGCAGCGGCAGCGAGGATGAAGAGGCCATTGACTGGGCCATGCGTGTCACCAACATTTATGAATACAAAGACAAGCCGCTCTGCACCCTTTCCGGCGGCCAGCGGCAGCGGGTGTGGATTGCCATGGCGCTGGCCCAAAAGACGGAGATCCTGCTTTTGGATGAACCCACGACCTATTTGGATATCCGTTATCAGATTCAGATCCTGAGTTTAATCAAATCACTGAACAAGGATTTGGGTATGACCATTGTCATGGTGCTCCATGACATTAATCAAGCCATCTATTACAGCGATGAGGTGATTGGCTTGAAAGAAGGAAGGGTGATCGTCCAGGGGGAATTGAATGAGGCCATCAACAGCGCCACCTTGCAAGAAATTTTCGGCGTTAATTTAAAAGTGGTGGAAACGAAAGATTGCAAATACGTTTTAGCGGTTTAACAAGTGCGGGAATTTTTAATTGCAGCCATACAAAAAATCAGGCGGCGTTCAGCGCCGCTGAGGAGGTATATGATGAAAGTATTATTGACTTACAGCAGCAGGACGGGAAACACGGAAAAAGTGGCAAAGGCCATTCAAGAAGTGGTTCCGGCGGATACGGCTTTTAGTCAAATTAGCGGCGCGCCCCCACCCGAAGAATTTGATATGGTGGTGGTAGGGTTTTGGATTGATAAAGGGAAGCCTAACCAAGAAGCCCTGGACTACCTCTCTACGCTCAAAAATAAAAAAACAGCCTTTTTCTGCACGATGGGCGCGCATCCGGATTCCCCGCACGGGCAGAAATACATCAAGGAGGCGCGGACCCTCTTTCAGGAAAACCAGTTGGTCGGAGAGTTCGCCTGCCAGGGAAAAATTGATGAAAAATTAATAGAAACATTTAAAGCTTTTCCCCCGGGGCACCCCCATGCCCTTACGGAGGAAAGCATGAAACGCTTTGAAATCGCCAGCAATCATCCGGACGAGGCGGATTTGGACCGGGCCAGAGAAACCTTCCGGGAAATATTTCAATGATTTAGGATAGGAGAAATAAATGTTTGCACAAAGATTGAAGAGCCATCACGAGCTGTATGATGTTATGAAAAACCTGGCAATAGGCAGGATGGATGTAAACGAATATCTCAAAAGCCTTCCCGGAGTTCCCCGGGAAGGCGTAATCTACATCCATATTCCTTTCTGCCGGAAAATTTGTTCCTTTTGTAATATGATCAGAGTCAATGGCGCGCCTGATGACAATTATGCCAGGCTGCTTATCAAAGAAAGCGAGCGATATCAAGATCTGGATTATATCCGGCGCTTGACTTTTCAAGCGGTGTATTTTGGCGGCGGCACCCCTACCACCTTGAGCAGCCGGTCCATTAAAGAGATCGTAAGCGTCTTGAAAAAGAATTTCTGTTTGGCGGATGACGCGGAAATCACCTTTGAGTCCACTGTTACCGAGTTGACTGAGGATAAAATCAGCAGCATGCAGGAATGCGGCGTAAACAGGATCAGTGTAGGCATCCAGACCTTCAACGACCGGGGCAGGCAGCTGCTGGGGCGTTTGGGCAGCGGCCGGGAAGCCTATCAGAAGCTTTCGCAAATAAAAGCCCGGGGATTTGAGAATGTGAATATCGACATCATTTATCACTATCCCCGGCAGACCGGGGAAGAATTAGACCAAGATTTAAACAACGTTTTTTCCCTGGAACTGGCCGGTTTTTCTTTTTACTCGCTGATTACACAGCCGGGCGCCCAACTGAAAGGCTGTACGGATGATACGGACATGGCCTTGTTCGAGCGTATTTATACCAGAGCTATCGACCGGGGATTTTCCATGTTGGAACTAACCAAGCTGATCCGGCATGACCGCTACCGCTATATAACGGCAAGGTATCAAGGGGCGGATACCCTGGCGCTGGGTGCGGGAGCGGGGGGTAATCTTGCCGACATAACCTATATGAACCCAATAAGCCTCGGTAACTATCGGAATTATGTGGAAAACCAGCCCGACACAAAGCTGGTGGGCGTCGTCACAAAGCGCCAATACCAGACTGTTTCCAGGCTGACCGGCGCCATCCAGCAATGCAAAATTCCCCGTCATGAATATAAAGAAATGTTCGGCGCAGAGATCAGAAAGCTTGTGGAACAACTTCTGGCGGAAGGCTACGCGACAGAAAAAGATGATGCTTTCCATCTAACGAGAAAAGGTATTTATTGGGGCAACAATATTTGTGACGCCTTTTTGAGAAATTTGAAAATCTAATCTTTTGCCGGGGGTGTGGCATATGCACCCCCCCCTCATTTTTCCATCACTGTATCTATTTTAAAAACTAGTCTGAATCTTGGATGGATAGGACCCATTTTGCCGGGGACGTAAACCTTCATATAAATGGGGCTGTTCAAATCCACAACAGGCAGGGTCATGGTCAAAGTATCATTATTTTGATTAAATATTAGATCGACATCCATAAAATCAACGTTATTATAGCTATATTGAAGAGACTCGATGGACGATATAGGCATATGCTTTGTGCCGTGCATCATGATAGTGGCGTAAAAGCCGCCATTTGATACTGCAATGGAGGCCGGCCCGGTAAAAAATTGATTTGCCATCGAATAATTGGAGTCCGATTCTCGCAGTGCCGCAACGCGTTTTGTGAATTCCCGGATCTTGGCAAAGCTCTTTTGGCTAAGGATATGCTCAATGCGACAAGCGTCTTTGCTGGCTGTGGCTTCATCAATGTCCAGTGTCATCATCAGGTATTTCGTGATCAACTGATGGCGTTCATAGATCTCATTCGCCCTTTTGTTTCCTTCTTTAGTAAATGAAATTTTTCCATCCTGTTCCGTGAGGATGTAGCCTGCTTTTTTTAGGATGCTCATGGCACGGCTTACGCTAGGTTTTGAATAGTTCAATTCATTGGCTATATCAATTGAGCGGACATAACCGTTTCTGTTTTGCAAAACAAGAATGGTTTCTAAATAATTCTCACCCGATTCCTGAAGCTTCATAGGGCTACCCCCCAAAATCACCTGAAAAACCATGCTGTATTTACCAATATATATGCTATTTTAGCATATTTTTTTGTTTTAACTCAACTATCGCAGATGGAAAGTTGTAATCGATCTCTGCTCTAAGGGATTACTGCAACCATACCTAGAGGGTATATAGATGTCTGCCGCCCCATGATGAGGAATAACAAAGTGGTACATTCCAAAGCCGTGAGATTGAAAGGAATACATTTACTTGCTATGCTCCTGCATTTTCATTTATAGCCAGCAAGAGGAGCTGCTTTTGATCTTTCGTGCCTGTTTTGGTCAAAAAAAGTTGCAACGGCAAAATCTTTCGAAATCGGCCTATAAAAATGGACGTACCGCTAAAAGCGGCATAAAAAACACCGGCGGAAAAGATGCCTGCCTGCTCCGGTATAAGTGGCAGTGCCAGCCATTGTCCAATGTCAAGGGCTGACCCTGCTACCCCTCTGCTACCCCTGCTACCCCCTTAATGTGAATATACTGTGTTCCAATAAGTAGATTTAAAACTAAGAGGAGATGATACAAGTGTCTATGACCCATTACATGGAATTGCTGGCAACTAATCAGCCGTGGAACCTTATATTTTATATGGCTATACCGGTGATTCTTGCTGAGACGTTGGTTGCAACTGAATTTTTTGTAGTATATATGCAATACACAAAAAATCTGCTGCAGGATGTTATGTCCGGCAACAGATTTCTTTAGACAGAAAAACCGCTTTAGAAGGCAGGAATCACGCTGCCTTTGTAATTATCCTCCAGAAATTTCTTAACTTCAGGTGACTGCAAAGCCTGACCAAGCTTTTTGATGTCTTCTTTGTCTCTGTCCTCGGGCCTGACTGCCAAAACATTGGCGAAAGGCGAGTCTTTTGCTTCCATCTAAAGCTATCATCTAAGTTCTAAATACCGGCCAGGCTTTCAACAGCATGTCGCGCCCATTTTGAGTCTTTAAGCACTGCTCTGCCTACGCCGACGAGGTCAGCTTTCCCTTCAGCCAGCAGCTTCTCAGCAGCCAGTGCGTCTGTAATTCCGCCGGTGAGGAGCACTGGTATGGACACCACATGTTTTATAGCCTTAGCGAGCGGCGCGAAATAACCTTGCCCGTTAAGCCCCGGTACACTAAACCCCGAAAAACCTCCGGATATATCAAGAATGTCTACGCCGGCTTTTTCAAATTCCTTTGCTGCTGTCTGGCTGTCCTCAACAGTCGTTCCACCTGGGGTAAAATCTGAAACTCCCAATCTAATAAGGATGGGAAAGTCTTTACCTGCGGCAGCGCGTATTGCTTCTATAACTTCAAGGTGAATGCGGATGCGATTGTTCACCTCGCCGCCATATTCATCACTTCGCTTGTTGGTCAGGGGAGAGAAAAATTGGTTAAGAAGATAACCGTGCGCCGCATGGATTTCTACTCCATCAAATCCTGATCTTTTGACGCGACGGGCGGCATCTGCAAAAGATTTAACAATGTCGGCAATCTCCTGTCGCCTAAGCGCGCGAGGAATCCCACCTTTGCGAGGGTTACTTACTGCTGAAGGTCCGACCGTTTCTGTGCCAATTATTTCTTCAGCAGCGGCACTTCCGGCATGATTAATTTGCATGACGCCTTTGGAGCCGTTTCTGTGGATGACTTCCGCCAACTTCCTCAAACCTTCTATTGTACTGTCGTCCGCGACTGAAAGCTGATTTTCGCCGGCCTTGCCTTCAGATTTAATAAAACTGTGTTCAACAATTATTAGCGATATGTATCCACCCTGAGATTTTTCCGCATAGTGATCGAGTATTGCCTGGCTCACTTTTCCACCCGGTCCGGCTTTCGAGGTAGCCATGGGCGGCATGACCAAGCGGTTGGCCAATGTCAAAGGACCTGCCTGTAGCGGTTTAAGCAAAAGAACCAATAAAAACACCCTCTTTCTGCGGCATTGGGTTAATTAATACTCCCTGCATAATTGTATATCTTCCCTGGAGATGAAGTCTACCACAGACAATACTTTGGGGATATGCTTCTTGCTTCTGGCAGTAGAATCCAGTATGGTTTCAAAAGCTTTTTTCTCCATTTGACATTCTGTATAAAAAGGGGTTGACTTATAATATAGGGGGGTATAGTATAATATTATATTAAAGGTGGTGCTTTAAAGTGAACGACGATATTGAGCAAAGACCGGGCTCCTGTTGCCAAAACACAGGAGAAAGTATGGAAGAAGGAAGACTCAGAAGCTGGCGCGATGAAAAAACCGTGCAGGAACTTGCCAACCGCCTCAATCGTATTGAAGGTCAAGTGCGGGGAATCAAGCGGATGATCGAAAAAGGTGTTTACTGCGACGACGTATTAAACCAGATATCTTCTGTTCAGTCTGCATTAAACGGCGTAGCGAAATTGCTTTTGGAAAAGCATATGAGATTCTGCATTAAAGGGCAGCTCGCGGCCGGTGACGACATAGTTATTGATGAGTTGATGAATACTATTTATAGGATGCTCAACAAGTGACCGGGTTTCTTTAACAGAGTGAGGAGCGGAGAGATGATTAAAAAAGAATCATTCAAAATCGCCGGGATGTCTTGCGCCGCGTGCGCGGCTAGAATAGAAAAGAGTTTCAGAAAGCTGGAAGGCGTAGACCGGGCCAATGTTAATTTCGCCGTGGAAAAAGCCACGGTTGAATATGACGACAAGCTTGTCGATCCGCAGGAGTTTGAAACTCTCGCAGAAAAACTCGGCTATGAAGTGATCAGGGAAAAAGCGGCGGAAGAAAGCAAGGTCGACCTGATGATCAAGGGTATGACCTGTGCCGCTTGCGCCGCCAGGATTGAGAAAAAACTCGGCAAGCAGAAAGGAATTATCAAAGCCGCTGTTAACCTGGCCACGGAAAAAGCGTCGGTGGAGTTTGAGCCGGCAGAAATAAAAGTTTCAGACATGATTAAAGCGGTGCAGTCTTTAGGTTATGATGCCGAGAAAGCGGAGGATACGGCCAGAGACCGGGAAAAAGAACTCAGGGAAAAGGAAATACGAACCCTGCAGATTACCCTGGTCGTTTCCATATTGTTAAGTTCTCCCTTATTGCTGGCGATGGTACTAATGATCGCCCACTTGGAGACTTCCTGGCTGGCCATACTGCATAACCAGTATTTTCAGCTGGCCATTGCCACACCCATTCAGTTCATCATCGGGTTCAGGTTCTATAAGCACGCGTTTTATGCTTTAAGAGCCAAGAGCGCCAATATGGATGTATTGATTGCCATGGGTACGTCGGCGGCGTATTTTTATAGTCTATACAATGTTTTTTTCCAGACTGCGCCGGAAGGCATGATGAAAGACCTGTACTTTGAAGCGTCGGCAATACTGATCACCCTGATTCTTTTGGGAAAATATCTGGAAGCGGTGGCAAAAGGAAAAACCTCCGAGGCGATCAAGAAATTGATGGGCTTGCAGGCTAAAACCGCAAAAATAATCCGTGACGGCGTGGAACAGGATATTCCGATCGAAGAAGTTGAAATAGGAGATATCGTTATAGTCAGACCCGGTGAGAAAGTCCCTGTCGACGGAAAGATTACCGAAGGAAATTCGTCCGTTGACGAATCCATGCTTACCGGCGAGAGCCTGCCGGTCGAGAAAAGAACAGGAGACTTAGTGATCGGCGCGACAATAAATAAATATGGAACATTCAAGTTTGAAGCGACAAAAATAGGCAAGGATACGGCGCTTTCACAGATTATCAAAATGGTGGAGGACGCTCAAGGGTCAAAAGCGCCGATACAGAAAATCGCCGATCAGGTTTCAGGCGTTTTTGTACCCGCTGTTGTGGGGATTGCCGTCCTGACATTTGCGAGCTGGTACTTTAGCAGCGGTGACCTGACCAAGGCCGTGATCAGCGCGGTTGCTGTATTGGTGATTGCCTGTCCTTGCGCGTTAGGACTTGCCACACCCACAGCCATTATGGTGGGTACCGGCAAGGGTGCAGAAAACGGCATACTGATCAAAGGCGGAGAACACCTGGAAACGGCTTATAAACTGAATGCTGTCGTAATGGATAAGACGGGCACCATTACCAAAGGACAGCCGGAAGTGACAGATATTATCGCGTTGGGGCCGTTTGATAAAAACGAGCTGCTGAAAACGGCGGCCATAATAGAAAAAAATTCCGAACACCCGCTCGGAGCAGCCATTTTCGAAGAAGGCAGGAAGATGTTCGGCAACATACCAAACCCCGACAGGTTTGAGGCAATCCCGGGCAGAGGCGTTATGGCTGAGGTTGATGGAAAAATATTCCATATAGGAACCCGGAAACTGATGAAAGAGAAAGGTATAGATCTGGGGAACGTTGAGCCTGCCGTCGCAAGACTTGAGGATGAAGGTAAAACCGCCATGCTCATGTCAAAAGATAATGCCATCCAAGCTGTTATTGCCGTAGCTGATACCATAAAAGAAAACTCGCAAGAGGCCGTTGCGGATTTGCAGCGGATAGGTATTGAAGTCTATATGATTACAGGTGATAATCGGCGTACTGCGCATGCCATCGCCAGGCAGGCGGGGATCACGAACGTTTTGGCGGAAGTCCTGCCCGAAGACAAAGCAGAAGAGGTTGAAAAGCTGAAAGCGCAAGGGAAAGTGGTCGCCATGGTTGGGGATGGAATCAATGACGCGCCCGCGCTTGCCACCGCCGATATCGGCATGGCCATCGGCACGGGGACGGATGTGGCGATTGAAGCCGCGGATATCACTTTGATGCGGGGAGACTTAAGAGCGATAACGGCGGCCATACGTCTTTCCCGTAAAACGATGAATAAGATTAAGCAAAATATGTTTTGGGCGTTTTTCTATAATGTTATCGGCATACCTTTCGCGGCTTTGGGATTTTTGAATCCGATGATCGCCGGCGGCGCGATGGCGTTCAGCTCCGTATCGGTTGTGACAAACTCACTGAGCTTAAAGAGGTTTGATCCGAATAAAGGGTTTGGGGAGAGACCCAAAACTGCTAAAGAGGCAATTATAAAGAATGATTCAGTTGCACAGGCGCAAACGGATATAAATCATTTTGGAACGAGAGTTAAAGAATAGGACAAAATAAAATTATAATAATAAGGGGGTTAAGATTAATGTCAAAAGAATTAAAAACCTTAGATGTTGAGGGAATGTCTTGCAGCCACTGCGAGCACGCTGTGAAGAAGTCGGTGGGCGCTCTGACCGGAGTGGACAGCGTAGCCGTGGATTTAAAGGGCAAAAAGGTTACAGTAGAGTATGATGCTGAAAGGGTAAATCTTGATAAAATAAAAGAAACGATTGAAGATCAGGGCTATGAAGTGAAATAATTGACAATATAAGTCAGGCTCCTTAGATTGAAAACTCTTTTTAAGGGACATTCCTCAAGCCGAAAGGTGGCGCGACCGAGAGGTGTGTCCCTTTTACGCGCTATAATCTTATAACAACATTTATATAAAATGAGGCAAGTGAAAAAGGAAGCAGAAGGCATTATTATCGCTTTAGACGGCAAAATAGCGAAGGTAAGAGCGGGCAGGCACAGTGATTGTGACAGCTGCGGGGCATGCCCCGGAGATAAGGCCGCAGTCATGGATGTTTATAATCGCGTGGATGCCAAGGTGGGACAGCGGGTCATTATTGAGATACCTGAAGCCAATATGTTAAAAGCAGCCTTTGTTGTTTACCTGTTGCCTCTAATAACAATCTTTATGGGTTACTTGATTGGGGTATGGATTTCCGGCGTTGTTAACGGAGGTTAGCGCAAGTATCGCTGCTTTTATTTTGGCTCTTTTATATATCAAATATTTTGACAGGTCTATGGCGAAAACAAAAATGATGCCGGCCATTAGGAATGTTATGCCATACCTTATGGTATGATCACTATTTTGCGAATCTCCCGTCGTCTCTTGTAGTTGATAGTTTTTGAACATTTTTTTTAAACCAGCCGGTCTTGACCGCTTCTCTGACATCAAATTCAGCTACATAAGGCTTTATATCCAGAAGAGGAGTCCCGTTAACAATATCTACATCCAGGATATGGAGTTTGTTTCCTTCAACCTCAGAAAGACGCACTACCGAAAAACCAATTGAATTCGGCCTGCTTGGAGCGCGCGTGGCAAAGATTCCGTGCAGTTCGTTATCCAGGAACGGTTTCACTAATAAAGTAGACTCTTTTACCATATGAAGATAGTAAATCAGAATAAGGTGAGAAAATCCTTCAATATCCTGTAACCCTTCGACATATTCGGGATATAATTCAATGACGCCGGCAATGTCCCGCGCCGCTGTCGGTTGAATAGGTGTTCCCTTCGGTTCTTTAAACGGAGATTGAATGACGCCGATTGGCTTGAAATTAATCATAACTTCACCTCAATAATAATGCAGATCTGATTTACTTTGATGCAGTCGCTCTTATTCATCCGGGCCAACTTGTTCCACCCTGAGATTTTTCCGATAGTGATCGAGTATTGCCTGGTTTACTTTTCCATCTGGTCCGGCCTTCGAGGTAGCCATGGGCGGCATGACCAAGCGGTTAGCCAGGTTAGCCAGTGTCAAAGGACCTGCTTGCAACGGTTTGAGCAAAGAGCCAATAATAACACCTCTTTCGTTATCACTTATAAACAACAAGATCGTCTAGGGATTTTCTTATTTTTTTAATATTTGTATCCCGGGCATAACCTACAGGTGTGAATGCAATAGGTTCCAGAGTATCATCAAGAGCAAGAACATGTCTTGCAGCTTGTAGATTAAACGCGCCAATCCAGCACGTTCCAAGGCCCAGATCAGTAGCTGTCAGAATAATATGGTCCATTACGATAGCGGCATCTACGTCACTATAGTTCTTTTTATCACTACGCACCCAATTTTCCCCAGGTATTGCGCACACGCCAAGAATTAATGGAGCTTCGACAAACCAATCCCTGTTATATATTTTTTTCAATTCTTCCTTGCGTCCGTTGGTATCTGCCACGATAATTTTGAACGCCTGCCTGTTCGCGGCTGTGGGGGCCAACCTGGCAGCTTCCAGTATAATATGCAATTTTTCCTGTTCCACCTGATCAGGTTTATACGAACGCACACTATACCTTTTTTTGATAACATCTAGATATTCCATTGAACCAAACCTCCTTTTTTCAGAACCCTTGCAGTTCTCTCCATACAGACAGGATATCAGGAACAAATACATTCGATACAGGTTTCATACAATAATAGTTCCAAATTCATTGATTTGTAAACTTTATAATGAAAATTTATTTTTTGATTATTATTTTAATCCCATCCCTCCTATGCATGCGGTAATGATTACAGAAGCCCAAGGCAAATCCCTGGCCAAGGCGGGCGTTAGCAGATATGCCCATAACCTGGAGACAAGCCGGCGTTTTTTCCCCTCTATTTGCACCACGCACTCATCAGTACTAGAGGTGGTTAAAACCTTCGCTATTTTCCGCTTCATTCTTCCTGATACAATTATCCGTCCTGCCGGTGGCCGGGAAATCAACTTGCGGGATATGCAGGGATTTTTGATGCTTTCAGGAGCCAATGGTTTGATTATCGGCAACTATCTCACCTTCTCCGGTCGTGATGCCAAGGCTGATTTCCGCATGGCTGAGGATGCCGGACTATACCCGTTATAAATAAGTTACGTACGTAGATTCTCATATCAAGAAGATTGGTTTACAAAATGTCTGACTTTAAAATCCGCGCCGATGTTCTGTGCAATCTCCTCACATAATCGTATGTCATCCCTGGAGATGAAATCTACCACAGACAATACCACTTTAGGTATATGCTTCTTGCATTTGGCGGCAAAATCCAGTATGGCTTCAAAGGCTTTCTCCCCGTAAACGGATCGGCATATTGCCTGATATTCCTTTTTGGCCTTCGCATTCAAACTAATAGAAATAGAATCCACCCATCCTTCTAAATAAGGAGTGATATCCCTGCCACAAATCAGATTGGCCTGACCGTTAGTGTTGATGCGGATTGGCATATTATATTTTTCCTTCAATTTTTTACTTATTTCAATAATATCGTTGGTGCGCATCATAGGTTCCCCATAGCCACAAAATACAAACTCCTTATACTTGGAAATGTCTCGTCTTTGGATATCTTCAATAACCTCATCAATGGCAGGTTCCTTTTCAAGCCAAAGATTAGTTCCGCTACCAACACCGTCCTTAATATTTTTTACACAGAAATAACAATTATTGGTGCAACGGTTAGTTATATTAATATATAACGAATTGCCCACTTCATATGTGATGGTCATCGACATCATCATCCTTTCGAAAAAAATTAAATCTTTTATTTCTGAAATTGTCAACATTCCTGCTTGATATCATATCTCGCTAGTCCTTGAGAGAGATTATTTACCTGGCTTCCGGTTTCTAACATTAAATTCCAAACAGTTGGCTCATTCGACGCAGTATCGAAGATCACTTAACATTGAAAAGTAGGCTTATCATAATTAACCTTGGCTTTTTAATTCAGTGGCCGGCATAAATTGTTAGTCAACTAGATAAAAATAATTAGGGTTTGAATTCCCGACTAGATAGTCTGACCAGGTTCCCGGAAACCCATGGCAACCTGCATGGTGAAAAAGTGGTGTTTGGCTTGATTGCCCAGTTGTTCCTGGAAGGCAAAACTAAAGAAAAAATAGAGCCTACGGTTAGCTTTCTGCATGATCTAAATCTGCCCTATTGTTGCAGCCATCCTTAATTACGGCTGCTTTTCAAATTCCAGAGCACCGAAACCAGCAAGTCTATTTCTGAGCGTGTGTTGTAAAACGCCAGTGAAGGCCTGACGGTGCTCTCTTGCCCGAACCTTCTTAAAACCGGCTGGGCGCAGTGATGGCCTGCCCGGACGGCTATTCCTTCTTGGCTCAGGGCATTGCTGACCTCTTCCGTGGTGAAGCCTTTCAGGACAAAGGACAGCACGCTTGTTTTTTCTTTGGCCGTGCCGATCAGCTTTAAACCGGGTATGCGCTTTAAAGCGTCCATGCCGTATTCCAGAAGAGCGTGCTCATACCTGTTGATATTTTCCATGCCCAGGGAATTCACATAATCTATGGCGGCGCCGAGCCCGACGGCGCCCGCGATATTTCCCGTTCCCGCCTCAAACCGGTTTGGCGGGACCTGGTAGACAGTTCTTTCAAAGGTTACATCAGCGATCATGTTTCCGCCGCCATGATAAGGGCGCATCGCGTGCAGAACTTCAGGCTTGGCGTATAAAACCCCGATCCCCGGCGGGCCGAAAACCTTGTGCCCGGAGAACACATAGAAGTCGCTGTCCAAAGCCTGAACATCCACTTTCAAATGAGAAACAGCCTGCGCTCCGTCGACTAAGACTTTCGCCCCGTATCGATGCGCCATCTGCACCATTTCCGCTACCGGAACAATGGTACCCAGCGCATTGGAAACATGCGTAACCGCGACTATTTTCGTTTTGGAGCCGAGCAACCTTTCATACTCATGCAAAAGAACCTGGCCGGTTTCGTCAACTGGAACAACGCAGAGTTTAGCTCCTGTTTCAGCACAGAGCATCTGCCAGGGAACAATGTTGGCGTGATGTTCAAGCCAGGTAATGACAATTTCGTCATCTTTCTGAAGATGGTATTTTCCAAAGCTCTGCGCGACCAAATTGATCGCTTCGGTTGTGCCGCGCACAAAAACAATTTCCGATGACGAAGGGGCGTTGAGAAACTTGCTTATAGTGTCTCTTGCCCCTTCGTAGGCATCCGTCGAGCGGGCGGCGAGGCTGTGCGCCCCTCTGTGCACGTTCGAGTTTTCATGTTCATAGAAATAGACCAGCCGGTCGATGACGCTTTTGGGTTTCTGGGTTGTCGCCGCGTTATCCAGCCAGACCAGATTTTTCCCGTTTACCTTTTCCGATAATATTGGGAAATCCCTGCGGACAGCGTTCACGTCAAAATGCTCATAAGAAAAATCCGTTAAAGGAACGATCACCGGTGCAATGCTTATACTGGGAGTCGGGTATTTATTCAGAGTTTCATTATTATTAACTATTGATCCGGTGGGATCAGGCGATGAAATTGATTCGGCATTTTCAAGAAAGGAAAGCTGTTGCCATTCATCTTGAATTGCCGCCTGATAGTATTTATTGAGCTCAGTTGTGGATGGAGACACGCTGATATCATCAATTTGCAGAGTGTCCGGGATTGCTTTTAAGAAATCCTCTTCCGAAAAAACATTCTTCGTTGCCGCCGGATTCGGCACGAATTCTTGAATAGAAGAACTCTTATTAGGAGCTTCCCGAGCGGAAAACTCGGGGAAATATTCGTTTGCCATGGCCTCCAGCACAGAAGGGTCCGGCAAAAGATTCCTGTGGGGAGCCAAAGAACCGGCTTGGAGTTTTTTAAGACCGGATCCGGGGATTGTATTGTTGCTATTAATTATATTCATAATAGTTTCCCACATCCACGTCTTCGAGCACCCCGACCGCGTCTTCCGTCAAAATGGCTAAAGAACAATATATCGAAAGAAGATATGATGCAATTCCGTTTTTATCTATCCCCATGAATTTTACCGATAAGCCCCTCGACTGTTCCCCCGGCACACCTGCCTGGAAGAGGCCGATAACACCCTGTTTCTTTTCACCGGTACGGACGAGGAGAATATTGGTTTTACCGGCTTGTCCCTTCGGTCTTTTCTGACCATCGACAAGCAGTTTGTCTGTAGGAATAATTGGAATGCCTCTCCATGTTAAAAACGGTGAGCCGAATAAATTAACTGCCACGGGCGGCACTCCGCGTCTGGTGCATTCACGGCCGAAAGCCGCGATAGCTCTTGGATGCGCGAGGAAAAATGAAGGCTCTTTCCATACTTTTGAAATAAGCTCATCCATATCGTCCGGAGTGGGAGGGCCGTTGCGCGTCTGAATTCTCTGGGAATCATACGCATTTTTTAATAGTCCGTAATCGTCGCTGTTGATCAGTTGGCTTTCCTGTCTTTCTCTTATGCTTTCCATAGCCAGGCGAAGCTGTTCTTTGATCTGGTCGTAAGGATAACTGTATATGTCGGATATGCGGGTATGCACATTGACTACCGTAGATATTGAGGTTAGTATGTATTCCCGAGGGTCTGACTCGTAATTGACAAAACCTTCCGGTATTCTTGCATCGTCTTGCTGACTGCAGAGAACATCAAGAGGAGTTTCTCCTTCTTTAACTTTGTTCAATCTGAAAATTCCTGCTTCCAGAGGCTTCCATTCCAATAACTTGGCTAACCATCTTGGCGTAATCGAATCGAATTGCGGCGCTGTTTTCGTTACCTTGGCAAGTTGATACGCCTCATGCGCGCCTAGCGCAGGGACTTTGTTTTCCTGCTCTTCCATAATAAACACCTCCTTTGTTTAAAGCACTTCCACTTTCCTTATATTGCAGGATTATACTTTCCTTCATTTAATAAACTTATACTATTTGTTTTTAAAACGCTTAAAAGAAAGGCCGTTATAAGCCATTTTAGAGGATCAATGGTCAACAGTCTTGTCAATTTTTATAATTTCTAGATTTCGCCACCGATACATGATGTACGAAAAAAAGGCCATGCGTGTTCCAGATCATAATTTGAAAGAGCGGCCGGTGATCCGGATGCGAGTGATAGAAGCCCAGCGAACGAATCTAACGGTAAGAATGGTTGGAAGCTGAAACACTTTAAAACGCTCTATTTTATTAAGCCCTTGAAAGGCAAGTTCTAAGAAGTGTCAAAAATGGAAAAATAAAAGGTTTCACCTAATTGCTTGTAGATATGTTAGTTTATCTAAAACAACAAACACAAGCGAGGCGAAACCCCAGTTATGTATGTTCTGGATGCAATATGTCTCATACAGCTGCCTCTTAAATGGGAATTTCTTTCTCCCTCCGGCTATTTTAAATACTTTGCTTCTGATATCCTAAAACCTGTAATGCTTCCCGGGCAAACAATTTCGCCGTCGGCGTAAAGAACCATTCTTCAATGCATTCGCTAAGCCATTTCCGGTGTTGGTTGCGCTTTATCCCAAAGCGTTCGGCGTCAATTTCAAAGCCGCGCGGGGAATAACGGAATAGTTTATCAGCGTCCTTAACAATTCGATCATTTTGAGAAACTGCTTCGAGCCTGGTATCGTGGCCATCAATAATAAGTAGAATTTCTTCCATTTTGCTTTCTTCGTAATTAAATTTTCCCAGGACCTCTCTAGCCATTCTTACTCCTTCCACTTCGTGTATACGTTGAAGTTCCCTGTCAAGCTGAGGTCCGAACGCTTTCAGTTGTAGTTCTTCCGGCACCTGCCACCAGCCTAGATCATGAAGAAGCACTGCCGGAATGACAACCTCGGGATCACCGGCTTCCTTTTCTAATAGTTTCAATGCAAAACTTAAAGATATTTCAACATGAATGTCATTTTTTCTGGTATTAAGAAAAGGTTTGACCAATTCATAAATTTTATTATAAATTTTTTCCATAATTGGTTCTACTCCCTTAAATTAGAATAATACATCACCATCAAAACCTTCTCCCCACCCTTCATAAATTACGGCTGTTTTTTAACTCAAAGCGTCTCTGCTCACTTATTTTATGCTGGCGCTGGTGTTTTGAGTATTACTCCGTCCACTTCGACAATCAACAAAGGAACAACACGGGTACCAGTGCTGTCTAAACCTGTTTCTCCATCCCATTTCTTGAGGTGTTCACCGACCACCTGGACATCCTGATGGATGGTCCCGTGGCTGATACTCACCCCCAAAGCGGTCTTTATGGTTTCTTTTGCCTTCCTGTAGCTCTGTCCGGCAGCAAGCATTACTGCTATTTCGCTCAACCGGGAGAGACATGGGCTCTTGATGGCATACCAGCAGCTCGTCCAGCAAAAAAGTATAAGCGTAAGCTCCACTTAAGGTACGCTTTTTGTAGTAGCGTCTTGGGTGGCTAAGCACTCCCAGTGTGGTTTCAAAGGTGCGTTCCCTTATTTCAAGCTACTTCCCAACCTTCTCGTTTTGCCGAGTTAAGTATGAGCCGATCAAGGAGTAAAGTACTCACTCTTTTCTCTTGCGACCAGTGGCTTTCTTTAATGTGGCCGGTGGCTGTCTGGAGTTGAAGAGCTGTATTCATGGAAGAAACCTCCTTTGTTTTTTGGCGGATTGCACTGGAAGTTTCTTTTTTATCTCCAGGGTGAAATTCCTTTTCAGTTTTGCCTGAAGATTATTGGTAATCGCTCATACTTATTTTACAGCTACAAATTCCAAATTGGCAACTTTTTAAAACGTTATCATGTATCGAGGCATCATCAAATCCAGGATCAATAAGTCCCACTTTTCTTGAGCAATCAGGTCCAAAGCGTCTTCCGTTCCCCGCCTCCTTGACATAAAAACCTTCTTTTTCAAGGTGCATCCGCAATATCTCACGGATCTTCCGCTCATCGTCAACGATTTAGGATCTTTTTTAAATTCTTTATGTTAGAAATGTCTTCTAAGAGAAGAGCAACAAGCACCGTCCCCCTTGCCCCCCATCCTCGAAAAAAATATCTTGACTTATTCCATAGGAATAATTATCATATGATATATGAACAGATGATCATATGTGGCATAATCTAAAACCAATCGGTATAGGGGGAAACTTAAATGGCTATGGAACTGGACAGGTGTGGAATCACTTGTATACATGAAGAGGCGGTTGAAGAAGTGCAAAAGGCAATGTTGGGCGAGGATGTAGCCGGTTCACTGGCCGAATTGTTCAAGGCATTGGGAGATCCTACTAGAGTGAAGATCTTGTTTGCCTTAATGACCAGAGAACTATGTGTTTGCGATATTGCGCTGGTAATTGGCGTTTCTGAATCAGCGGTATCTCATCAGCTTAGGGTTCTCCGGACTATGCGTCTGATCAAGTTCCGGCGGGAAGGCAGAATTCTGTGGTATTCCCTGGCCGACAGCCACGTCCGGGGATTATTTGCGCAGGGCCTTGAGCATGTCACGGAATAGAGGATTAGGAGGCATTAATCATGGGAGAAACGGCTGAATTAAGCAATTCTGTTGTTTCCAGCCGAATAGCTGTGACGGGGATTGATTGCCCGGACTGCGCGGCCAGGGTTGAGAAGGCCGTAAAACGGATGCCCGGCGTGGCTGCGGCCAGCATAGCATTCCCTTTGGGAAAGCTTAATGTTGAGTATGACTCAACGCAGACTGGGATTCAACAGGTCTTAGAAAAAGTTAAAGCGTTGGGTTGTGAAGCTAAGGAAGAAGCAGGAACCGGGGCTGCATGTGGCAGCAAAACCACAACTATTCGCATTGGCGGAATGGACTGCGCCGACTGCGCGGCCAAATTGGAAAAACGTATTGCCAAGGTGCCGGGGGTAGCGCAGGCACAAGTCAATTTTGGGGCTTCGAAGATGATCGTTGTTCATCAGGGGCCTCTTCCTGAAATTTTGACCACGATAGAGAAGATGGGATACTTCGGTAGAATTGATGAGGGCCATGACAAGCAGCCGGAACCGGTTTCATTCTGGAAGACCAATCAATATGCCATCCCGACTGTTATTTCATTTGTAATGCTAATCTTTGGCGTCATTAGCGAGAGACTTGACGCGCCCCTTATGTTTACTAATACCTTGTTTCTTGCCGGGATTATCCTGGGCGGCTTCCTGATGGCAAAAAACGGCATCTCCGTACTTATAAACGCGCGTGAGCTTGACATGAACGTGTTAATGACTATTGCCGTAGTTGGCGCTGCCGCAATAGGTGAATTTGAGGAAGCCGCGTCCGTTGTTTTCCTGTTTTCGTTGGGAAACGCCCTGCAGGGCTACACCCTTGATAAGACCAGAAACTCGATCCGGGGCTTAATGGAACTGACACCCAACGAAGCTTTGGTTAGCCGCAACGGGGTGGAAGTGACCCTGCCCGTCGAGGAAATTGGCATAGATGATGTCATCATCTGCCGGCCGGGGGAGAGAATCCCCATGGACGGTAAAGTAGTACAAGGTTTTTCCTCGGTCAACCAGTCTCCTATTACCGGTGAGTCGTTGCCGGTGGAAAAAAGCATTGGAGACGAAGTCTATGCCGGTACCATTAACGAACGTGGCTCCCTGGAGATTATGGTTACCAAACTGGCCAAGGATAATACCATTTCCAGGATCATCGACATGGTAGAAGAGGCCCAGGGCCAGCGTGCCCCGTCGCAGCAGTTCGTAGACAAGTTTGCCAAATACTACACGCCTTTGGTCGTAATGGGTGCTGCATTGGTCGCCGTTGTTCCGCCGCTGGCTTTCGGACAGCCGTTTTATAAATGGTTTTATCAGGCTATGGCCATGCTGCTGGTGGCTTGCCCCTGCGCCCTGGTGATATCTACTCCGGTGTCCATCGTCTCGGCCATAGGGAGCGCCGCCAGGCGCGGTGTTCTGATCAAGGGCGGGATCTACCTGGAGGAAGCCGGAGCCTTGTCGGTTGTGGCTTTTGACAAGACTGGCACATTGACGGTGGGAAAGCCGCGAGTTACGGATGTCTTTACGGTAAATGACTGTTCAGAACAAGAAATAATCGCTATTGCGGCGGCTATTGAATCTCGCTCCGAGCATCCGCTGGGAGAGGCAATTCTCGATTACGCCCGGGAAAAGGGAATAAAAGTTCCCCAGGTTGCCAACTTTGAAGCAATTCCCGGCAAGGGCGCGAAAGGTGATGTTGAAGGCAGATACTATCAGATCGGCAACCCAAGGCTGCTCGCTGAAAAAGGGCTTGGCCCCGACAAGATTGCGGATATTGTTGCCGGACTCCAGAGCGAAGGCAAAACCGCAATGCTCCTTGGAGACATGGAGAAAATTATTGGCGTGATAGCCGTGGCCGACGTCCTGAGAGATAATACCAAACAAGCCGTCGAAAGTCTAAAGAAAGCCGGCATCCAGAAGGCGGTTATGCTCACCGGTGACAATTCGCGCACTGCCCAAGCTATAGCAACTAAGGCGGGGATAGATGAATTCCAGGCCGATCTGCTGCCGGAGGAGAAGGTGTCCAGGATGAAGGACCTTTTGGCGCAGTACGGCAAGGTAGCTATGGTGGGAGACGGGGTAAACGACGCTCCGGCCATGGCCATATCTACCGTAGGAATAGCCATGGGGACGGCCGGCTCAGACGCTGCCTTGGAGACCGCGGATATCGCCTTGATGGCAGACGATTTGACGAAGCTATCCTACGCCATGAGGCTAAGCCGTAAGACACTCAGGATAATTAAGCAAAACATCGCTTTTGCCCTGCTGGTGAAAGGATTGATTCTCTTAATGGTCATTCCGGGCTGGCTGACTTTGTGGCTGGCCGTGGCGGGCGACATGGGGAGTTCGCTGCTGGTTACTTTGAACGGGATGAGGCTGCTTAAAGTAAAGCATCAAGCTTAATTCAGGATAACAAGGGGTTAGCATTTGCCGGGGGGGAGTCGGGGGTAGTACTTGCTGTTTTAACAAATTGGATATTAAATAGGCTCTCGGCATTAGATGGGAGGAATCATTAAATCTGGAATAAAGCAACTGGAAATTCTGGCATGCCAGGCTAAAAAGACTGTCCTTTTCACGACATTCCTAAAAATGGGCATGGCAAAGA
>NZ_MVQM01000034.1:0-63369 GCF_002067195.1 Pelotomaculum sp. PtaB.Bin117
TTGCCGTATCGGGGCTGCATCACCACCTGGTCCGGGAGGGAACCCGGACCAGGGTCAGCCTTCTGCTTGAATCGGGGGAACCGCGGGAAACACATCACTTAGCGGTCCTGCTGGGCTACGGCGCAAGCGCCGTCAATCCTTACCTGGTTTTTGAGACGCTGGAAGACATGTCCCGCCGGGGGATGCTGACCGGTATAACACCCAAGGAGGCACTGAAGAATTACATCAAGGCGGCTATTAAGGGCGTGGTCAAGGTTGCGTCCAAGATGGGTATTTCCACGATCCAGAGCTACTGCGGAGCCCAGATTTTTGAGGCCGTCGGGATTCACCAGTCGGTAATCGACAAATATTTTACCTGGACTGCTTCACGGGTGGGCGGAGTCGGGCTGGCTGAAATTGCCAATGAGGCGGCACTCCGCCACCGGAGGGCCTTCTCGCCCGGCTGTGACAACACGCTGGATAGCGGCTCGGCTTACCAGTGGCGGCATGACGGCGAGGAGCATATGTTCAATCCGGAAACTATTGCTTTGTTGCAGCAGGCCTGCCGCAATAATGACTTTCAATTATTTAAGCGGTACTCGGCGCTGATCGACAGCCAGAAAAACGCGCTGCGCAAGTATTTAGACTTTAAGACAAACCGGACGCCCGTGCCGGTAGAGGAAGTCGAACCGGTGGAGTCCATCTGCCGGCGCTTCAAGACCGGGGCGATGTCGTTTGGTTCTATCAGTAAAGAGGCACATGAGTGTTTGGCCGTAGCCATGAACCGCATCGGGGGCAAGAGTAATACGGGCGAGGGCGGGGAAGATCCGGCCCGCTTCAAGCCCCTGCCAAACGGGGATTCCCTGCGCAGCGCCATCAAGCAGGTGGCCTCAGGCAGGTTCGGCGTTACCAGTGAATACCTGGTCAATGCGGATGAACTCCAGATCAAGATGGCCCAGGGGGCAAAACCCGGTGAGGGCGGCCAGCTTCCGGGGCGCAAGGTGTATCCCTGGGTTGCCAAGGTCAGGGGGACCACGGCCGGGGTGGGCCTGATTTCACCCCCGCCGCACCATGACATTTATTCGATTGAAGACCTGGCGGAATTGATTCACGACTTGAAGAACGCCAATCCAAAGGCCAGGATCAACGTTAAGCTTGTTTCGGAAGTAGGCGTGGGCACAATTGCCGCGGGAGTATCCAAGGGAAGGGCCGATGTCGTTTTGATCAGCGGCTACGACGGCGGCACGGGGGCTTCGCCCAGAACGAGCACCACTCATGCCGGCCTGCCCTGGGAATTGGGTTTGGCCGAGACGCATCAAACACTGGTGCTGAATAATTTACGCGACAGAATTGTTGTGGAAACGGACGGCAAGCTGATGACCGGCCGGGACGTGGTCATCGCCACGCTGCTCGGCGCTGAGGAATACGGGTTTGCCACGGCTCCGCTGGTTGTCATGGGCTGCATCATGATGCGGGTTTGCAACCTGGACACCTGCCCGGTCGGCATAGCAACCCAAAACCCGGAATTGCGCAAGAATTTCCAGGGCGACCCGCAGCATGTAGTCAACTTTATGCGGTTTATCGCCCGGGAAATGCGGGAAATCATGGCGGCACTCGGTTTCCGGACAGTCAACGAAATGGTTGGCCGCACCGACGTGCTGGAGCTGAAGAAAGGTATTGAGCACTGGAAAGCGAAGGGACTGGACCTGTCTGCCCTGCTCTGGCGGCCTGATGTTGCGGAAAGCGTCGGGAGGTACTGCCAAACTGAACAATATCACGGGTTGGAGAAATCTCTGGACAGACAGGAGCTGTTAAGAATATGCGAGCCGGCCCTGGAGCGCGGGGAGCCGGTTGAGGCCAGGCTGCCCATATTAAACACCAACCGGGTGGTAGGCGCCATCCTGGGCCATGAAGTGACCAAGCGCTACGGCGGAGAGGGCCTGCCCGAGGATACAATCCGCCTTTGCTTTGATGGTTCCGCCGGGCAGAGTTTTGGCGCTTTTGTTTCCAGGGGAATTACCCTCACCCTGGCGGGAGATGCCAACGATTACTTCGGCAAAGGCCTTTCGGGCGGCAAGCTGGTTGTTTTTCCGCCGGCAAAGGCGACCTTTGCGCCGGAAGAAAATATCGTTGTCGGCAATGTGGCCTTTTACGGCGCGACGTCAGGAGAGGCATACATCCGGGGCGTGGCCGGTGAAAGATTCTGCGTCAGGAACAGCGGTGTAAAAGCCGTTGTCGAAGGGGTAGGCGACCATGGATGTGAATACATGACCGGCGGCCGTGTGGTCGTGCTTGGTGCGACCGGCAGGAACTTCGCGGCCGGCATGTCGGGCGGGGTTGCCTATGTGCTTGACGAAGACGGAACGTTCCCGGAGCGCTGCAACTACGAAATGGTAATTCTTGAAACCCTGGAAAATGCCGGCGAAATTGCCGAGGTTAAAGAAATGATGCAAAGGCATTTAAAATATACCCAAAGCGAAAAGGCCCGGGTGGTTCTGGATAAATGGGATGAAATGCTGCCGAAATTCGTCAAGGTCATTCCGAAAGATTACCAGCGCATGCTCGCGGCCATTGACCGGGCATATCAGATGGGCCTTGGCGGTGATGAAGCCATTATGGTCGCTTTTGAAGAAAATCTAAAAGACGTGTCGCGGGTCAGCGGGAACTAACCGATGAGGAGGAGAACCATGGGTAAGCCGACGGGATTTATGGAATATCAGAGGGAACTCCCGGCCGACCGCGCTCCATTGGAGCGCATTAATGACTGGGAAGAACTTCACTGCCTTTTTGCGGAGGAAAAATTAAGGATTCAGGGAGCGCGCTGCATGGGTTGCGGCACACCCTTCTGCCATAGCGGAACCGTGATCAGCGGTATGATTTCCGGTTGCCCCAACCATAATTTGATCCCCGAATGGAATGATCTGGTCTCCCGGGGCCTGTGGAAAGAAGCGTTAGTACGGCTGTTAAAAACAAATAACTTTCCGGAGTTTACCGGCAGGGTTTGCCCGGCCCTTTGCGAGGGCGCTTGTGCCGCCGGGTTATACAGCGCCCCGGTCACGACGAAAAATATCGAGAATGCCATTATTGAGCGTGCCTATGAAGAGGGATGGATAGTCCCTTGCCCGCCTTCTGTCAGGACCGGTAAAAAAGTTGCCGTGATTGGTTCCGGTCCTGCCGGCCTGGCCTGCGCGGACCAGCTCAACAAAGCCGGCCATTGGGTTACCGTTTTTGAGCGCGCCGACCGGGTGGGCGGGCTATTGATGTACGGCATCCCCAATATGAAGCTGGACAAAAAGATTGTGCAGCGGCGCGTTGATTTGATGGCGGCGGAAGGGGTTTCCTTTGCAACCGGCACGGAAGCGGGCAAGGACTATCCCGCGGAAAAGCTCCTGCAAGAATTCGACGCGGCGGTGCTTTGCGGCGGATCAACAAAACCGCGCGATCTGCCGATTGAGGGCCGGAACCTGAAGGGAATACACTTTGCGGTGGAATTTTTGGGCGCGAATACCAAGAGCCTGCTGGATTCCGGCCTTGCCGACGGAAAGCATATCTCCGCCGCGGGCAAAGACGTTATCGTAATTGGCGGCGGCGATACCGGCACGGATTGTGTCGGCACCTCCTTGCGCCACAAATGCAATAGTGTCAACCAGCTTGAGATTATGCCGGCGTTGCCCCTCGAACGTGCCGCCAACAACCCCTGGCCTCAGTTCCCGCGGGTATTTAAGGTTGATTACGGCCAGGCGGAAGCGGAGGCTCTTTACGGAGCCGATCCCCGGCATTTCTGCATTACGGCGCAAAAGTTTGCCGGAGATGAGCATGGGCAGGTCAAAGAAGTGCATACCATTCAGGTTGAGTGGATCAAGGATGATCAAGGCCGCCTTACGCCGAGGGAAATTCCCGGTACCGGGAAAGTATGGCCCGCCCAATTGGTGCTGTTGGCCATGGGGTTTACCGGTCCGGAAAACACCCTGCTCGACCAGCTCGGCGTCGAGCGCGACAAGTTTACCAACGCCAAGGCTGAATACGGCAAATTTGCCACCAATGTCAAAGGAGTATTTGCCGCCGGCGACATGCGCCGGGGTCAAAGCCTCGTGATCTGGGCAATCAATGAAGGGCGCGGCGCGGCGCGCGAGTGTGACCGCTACCTGATGGGCTCTACCATGCCGAAATGATCAGTAGAAGGAATCAGAAGTAAGGAGTCAGAATAAAAGATAGTAATTTGAGCAGGGATGATCAGATTTACCCTGCTTTTTTGTCAAGAAAAGTATACGACCGTGCTATAAACCGCATCCAGTGCTCAGAACCGCTCCGGATAAACACCCGATCCGGCAAGTCAAGCCTTTTCGAGCACGTGTTGAATGATAAGAATAATTGTTAATTTAAGTTAACAGGAGGGAATGGTTATGAATATTAGTTTTAACAGCAAAGCCGCTAGTTATGAACAGAACGCCCTTGTGCAAAAAACGGCTTCGGAGGTTTTGCTGGGTTTAATGTCGATTAAAGATGGCGAAGATGTGCTTGATTTAGGCTGCGGGTCCGGTAGCGTGACCAGGAAAATAGCCCTCCTCACAAGGGGCATGGTGGTGGGCATAGATAATTCCGACGGTATGATTAATGAAGCGGTTCGCAACAACTGCGGTCAGACAAATCTAAGCTATCTTGTTAAAGATGCCGGATGCCTAGGGTTTATTAATCAATTTGATGTTATTTTCTGTAACTCTGTTTTTCAGTGGTTTCAAAATCCCAAAAAGGTCTTGGAACAGTGCTATACAGCACTAAAGTCAGGAGGCCGAATGGGTATACAAGCTCCTGCCACTGCAAAGTATTGTCCTACCTTTGTGGCTGCTGAAGCAAAGGTCCGTACTGATTCGGCCACCAGGGAAACATTCAGTTGTTTTAACAGGCCGTGGTTTTTTGGGGACAGCGCTGAGGAATACAGGCAAATTTTTGAGGATTGCGGATTTAACGTCGTAAAATGTGAATTAATAGAGGAGTCAAATAAGTATTCAGCTGACCAGGTATATAAAATTTACCAGTCAGGTGCCGAAAACGGTTTTTTGAATCAATCCTTTTATACAGTTCCGCTAACAGACGCATATATTGAAACCTTTCGAATGTTGGTTAAAGAAGCTATAAAAGAACAATCAGATGAATTCGGCATGGTGGATTTAAAATTTATTCGAATATACCTGGTTGCAAAAAGAATTATTTAGGTCAGAGGGGTATTTTTACTCTCAATTTGCGTGCGTTCAATCAAGCAAGAGCTGTTTTTCAGTCTTCCCTGTCAAACGGGTTTTGAGCCGTTACGTTCCCATAGACCTGTCCGCTATTTAAATCTTCCGTCCAAAGGATGGTGCAGCCGGTTTTACAAGCGCTGTTTACAATCATTGCATCCCAGAAAGAAATACCGTACTTTTGCTGAAAATAAACGGCTTCAATTACATCCCCGACATCAGGGGCATGGTGAGTCCATTCACCCAAATCGGAGATAATCTTTAATGCTATCTCAAACGGCAAGGGAATTGGCACTTTTTTTGTCACCGTCACGTAGAATTCCTGCAAAACTTGTATGCTAACACATCCCATGTGGTTTTCCCAAAGATTGGTTATTAGTTTCCGGGCCAGGTTTTGTTTTGCCCCATTTCCTCTATCGTACGCATATACAAAAATATTCGTGTCAACGAATTGGCGTCCCTCATTTGCGTTCATGCAGATCCTCCCTGGACCATGAGGCTTTGCCCTTATATACTAAATCGAATCCTTTCTTCATGAGTTCCATTTGGTTGGTTTTTGCTTTTTGATAAGCGTCGTCCTTTGCAACTATATCTTCCAGATGCCGTGACAATAATCCGGAAACCGATGTGTTTTTTTCCACCGCTATATGTTTGACTTTCTTCAATATCTTCTTGGGAATGGATAGAGTAATATTCTGGTACTCCATCTCAATCACCTCCACATAATCAAGTATATCACGTGGATAAGTGGAAGACAATAGAGCTTGTGGAGATATCACCGTAATAAAAGGTAGTTCAGTGATTGTTTATTTTAGAATGGCATTTTCTTGACATGCTTTAATGCATTTGATAATCTTTAAAATGTATAAAATATCATAAAAATAAAGGAAGAACAAAAATATGGATAATTATGAGTTGATTGTAAACTTTTTTAAAGCTGCAGATAAGCCGGTCAGCGCAGGCCAAATAGCAGCTGCGACAGGTATCGAGAAAAAAGAGGTTGATAAAATTATGAAAAAGCTTAAAAAAGAGGAAAAGATAGCTTCTCCGAAGAATTGTTATTGGGAAATTAAAAAGTAAGCTGTTTACTAAAACCTGCCGGACATTTTTATAATAAAATGATAAACTAAAGGATAACCTGCCAATGAAGGCAGGTTAATTTATGGTTAATTTATGGGGTCAGCCCTTGACATTGGACAACTTTATATGCTAAGAGGCTGTCTGAGAATTACATATTGACATGCGAACACCCAACATGTTGATATATAATGATGCTGTCATAACAGCATGTAGTTAAAATTGGGATTACCTGTTAATACTTAGACAGGCTGCTAGCGGTTATTGTATTTTAATAATAAGGTTCTAGTTGTATGATCGCGCCATTATTTATTACTGTGAAAAGTTAAATTTATGCGTTTGTCCAATGTCAAGGGCTGACCCCCTCCGAGGTGGTAAGATGAGCTATAACATTGTAATTATAGGAGCCGGTCCGGGCGGCTATGTCGCCGCGATCCGGGCGGCCCGGTTGGGCGCCAAAGTCGCCGTTGTGGAAAAGGACGAAGTGGGCGGCACCTGCTTGAACCGGGGGTGCATTCCGACTAAAACACTGGCGTGCGGCGCCGAATTGCTGAATAACATCCGCCGCGCGGCGGAATTCGGTATTGCCACGGGAGAAGTAATGGTTGATTTCAGCCGCTTGATGGAGCGGAAAAATAAAGTTGTGGCGCAGCTGGTTGCGGGAGTCAATTATCTAATAAAGAAGAATAAAATAGATCTGATCAGGGGCACGGCCCGCCTGCAGGCTCCGGGTAAGGTCAGGGTGGCGGCGGCAGGCGGCGGAGAAATAATTTTAACAGCGGAGAATATTGTTATCGCTACTGGAACCGAGCCTGCGCTAATCACGGCTTTGGGTTACGACGGGGAGTTGGTGCTCACCTCAAATGAGGCGTTAAACGTCGCCGCTATTCCGGAAAAAATGCTGGTTATCGGCGGCGGGGTGATTGGCTGTGAGTTCGCCTGTATCTTCAATACTCTGGGCTCGAAAGTAACCGTGCTGGAAGTCATGCCCGCCATCTTGCCGGCACTAGATCGGGAAGCGGCTAAGACGATGCAGGGACTGCTGAAGCGGCAGGGTATCACTGTTAAAACCAAGGCGCATATTCTGGAAGTGAAGAAGTCTGCCGGAACCGTTGCCGCCGTGTTGGAATCGGGTGAAGAGATTGCTGCCGACAGGGCGCTTATTTCCATCGGCAGGACGATGAACTCCGGCGGTTTGGGGCTGGAAGAAGCTGGTGTAGCCGTGGGTGGGCGCGGTGAGGTTATTGTTAACGATAAACTTGAAACCAGCGTTCCCGGCATTTACGCGATTGGCGACATCACCGGCAAAATCCAGCTTGCCCACGTTGCTTCCGCCCAGGGAGTGGTCGCGGTTGACAATATTTTAGGCCGTCCCCGCGAGATGGACTACCGGGTAATACCCAATTGCATTTTTACCCACCCGGAAGTTGCTGGTGTCGGCTTGACTACCCAAGAGGCGCAAGAAAAAGGAATCAATGTTAAGTCCGGTAAATTTTCCTTTATCGCCAGCGGCAAAGCGCAAGCTATGGGTGAAACAAGCGGGTTTGTGAAAATCCTTGCCGACCCGGATAATGACCGGGTGCTTGGTGTTCATATTGTCGGGCCGCGCGCCACTGACCTGATTGCGGAAGCCGCTCTGGCTGTCAAGATGGGTATCACGGTTCAGCAGCTGACAGAAACCGTTCACGCTCACCCGACATTATCCGAGGCCGTGCTGGAAGCCGCCGAAGCCGTACACGGCATGAGCATACACACGTAAAGACAGGAGTCAGGAGATAGGAGTCAGGAGTCAGAATAATTTTTCGGTGCAACTCAAGGGTTTAAAAACCTTAAAGGAATGCAAGAAATTCCTACTGACTACTGACTACTGACTGCTTGAAGGAGTGTCCTATATGACCCGTCGGTGCCGGATCCTGTATCTGGGACTATATGATTACGCCAAAGCGTACACCCTGCAAAAGAAGCTGGTCAAAGAGCGAATCGCCGGGAAAATCCCTGACACGCTCTTATTGCTGAGCCACCCGCCGGTCTATACGATTGGCCGGAGCGGGTCCAGGGAGCATATCCTGGCGCCGGACGATGTGCTGGAGCGTGAGGGTATCAAAGTATTTGAAACCGACCGGGGCGGCGGTATTACTTACCACGGTCCCGGCCAGCTTGTCGGCTATCCCATCTTAAATTTAAGGCGGCACGGAAGCGATCTCCATAAGTTGCTGCGCATGTACGAAGAGGTGTTCATCCGGGTCCTGGCGGAGTACGGGGTCAAGGCAAACCGCCTGGACAGGTATCCCGGGGTTTGGGTGGGTCAGGATAAGATATGCGCCGTCGGGATTGGGGTCAGCAAATGGGTCAGTTATCATGGCTGGGCTTTTAATATCAATCCGGACATGAAGTATTTCAGCTATATTACTCCCTGCGGCATTCGGGATAAGGGAGTGACTTCTTTAACCGGACTACTTGGCCGGGATATCCCGGAATTTGAAATTATGGCAACGGCCGCGGGGCATTTCGGGGATGTGTTTAAGCTCCGGATTGAAGCCGGTTGTGCGGCGGCCGAAATGATTGAGGTGGTGGGAATATGACCGTGACCGGGCGTTATCCGCCCTGGCTGCGCAAGACAATAGTCGCTTCCGCTAAAGTGGCGCATACCAGGGAGTTGTTGTCCGGGCTGCATCTGCATACTGTCTGCCAGGGGGCGCGGTGCCCCAACCAGGCGGAATGTTTTTCCCGGAAAGTCGCCACCTTTATGATCCTGGGGGACACCTGCACGCGTGGATGCGCCTTTTGCGCCGTGCGCAAGGGGACGCCGGCGGCGCCGGACGCGGGCGAGCCGGAGCGGGTGGCGGAAGCGGCGGCCAGGCTTAATTTGAAACATGTGGTGGTTACATCGGTAACCCGGGACGACTTGCCGGACGGCGGCGCGGGGTATTTTGCCGCCACCGTCGGGTTTATTAGAAAGATAACGCCGGACGCCGCTGTTGAGGTGCTCACCCCTGATTTTCAGGGCAGACCGGAGGCGATTGCCGAAGTGGCCGCCGCCGGGCCGGATGTTTTTAACCATAATGTTGAAACGGTGCCCAGGCTCTATCCCTCGGTAAGGCCGCAGGCTGATTTTACAAGGTCGGTAAATTTTCTGGGAAAAATTAAAGATCTGGCGCCTGGCATCACCACCAAGTCCGGCCTGATGGTTGGTTTGGGCGAGAGCAGGGAAGAAGTTCTGGAAACAATGCGCGTACTGCGCTTGGCAGGCTGCGACATCCTCACCATCGGGCAATATCTTCGCCCTTCGGACATTCAACTGCCGGTTGCGGAATATGTCCTGCCGGAAACGTATGATTTTTACGTTGAAAAGGGGCTGTCCATGGGGTTCGGGGAAGTGGTGGCGGGCCCATGGGTGCGCAGTTCTTACCAGGCCGGTGAAGTATATAATAATTATAGTTTAAAAAACCAGGCAAGGGATTCATAAAGTATAATAAGGAGGGTTATCATTTGGAAGTCAGGTTGCCGTTTCTCGCCGAAGGTGTTGAGGAATGCGTCGTTACTTTTTGGCACGTGGCGGAAGGCGACACGGTGGAAGAAGATGATGATCTGGCTGAAATGCAGACTAGCAAGGCGATTTTCAATGTGCCTTCTCCCGCTGGCGGAACAATTAAGGAAATCCTGGTAAGTGAGGGTGACGTGGTTAAGGTAGGAGATACTCTTTGCATTATCGAGTTAGTCAGGTAATGAAACATCTGAAGTAACAGAAATACCGGAAAAGGCCTTTATAATTCTCATAAAAGAAAAAGGCATGGCATTATGTACGTGTTAATAGGGACATAATGTGAACCGTGGGCAGTTTTAGCGAGGCAGACAGCAGATTAAGCTGACTGCCTTTGCTGTCGCAAGCGCGGTCAATAGCCATCACTTTTTAAGTAATTCTTCAGTACTTGCAAACTTGCCATTTCCTTGAAGACTGCAAAAAATTGTTGTATACTGGCGACATAAAGTTTCTTTATTTTATGACTGACTAACTATATATTAATACCACCCGTAAAAAGCTTTGCTCAAAAGGAGGGGATGACCGTACCAAAGGCAAAAGAATACAATACCAAAAGCCTGTACTTTCCGGGCCGGATAACGAAGGCTCTGGACGGTATATGCAGTTATCCCTTAACCGTTATCGAAGCGCCCATGGGCTACGGCAAAACCACCGCCGTGCGGGAATACCTGCGCAACGCCGGAGCGGACACCTTGTGGCAGGAAGTCCCCGCCGGCGGCGACGGGTTTTGGGAGGGCTTCGCGGGGCTTTTCCGAGAATTTGACAGCGAGCGCTCCCAAAGCCTTATTCACCTGCGCTTCCCGGACAACGCGAAAACCGCGCGGGAAGCGGTAAAGCTCATCCGTGACATCAACCTGCCGGAAAACACCGTGCTGCTCGTCGATGATTATCAAAATATCAACATCCCCGGCGCAAACGGCTTTTTCGAGCAGCTTGCCGAAAGCAGAATCGAGCGCCTGCATATCGTCCTCGTCACCCGCGCCGCAAGATTTAACCGGCTTCACGAGCTTGCGCTAAAAGGCGTCCTGTGCCATATCGCAAAAGAAACCTTCGAGTTTGCCCCGCAGGAAATCGCAGCGTATTACAGGGCCTGCGGGGTGCATTTGAGCGAGAGCGAGGCGGCGAGGCTTCATACCGACACCGAAGGCTGGATCAGCGACCTCTACCTGATCATGCTCGAATATATCGCCAAAGGCGAATACACCCCGACCGACAGCATCAACAATCTTATCGAAAAGGCGGTATACAACCCCCTGCCTGAGGATGCGCGGGAATTCCTCGTCGCCATGAGCGTATTCGAGGCCTTTACCTTAAAGCAGGCGGCATTTATATGGGGCAAAAATGCTGGTATGATTTTGGACGGGCTTTGCGAAAACAATACCTTCGTCACTTACGACGGCAGGCCCAAGGTCTATCATATCCATACCCTTTTCACGGAGTTCTTGAATGACCGGCTCGAAGAAAAAGAAACGAACTACCGCCGGAAGCTTTACGCAAAGGCGGCGCGGTGGTTTATGGAAATCTGCGACTACGCTGCCGCCCGCCGCTTTTTTTACGAGTGCGGGGACTTCGACGGTCTGCTCGAAACGCTCGAAAAGGACAAGACTGTCTATTATTCCGCGGGCAGCCGCGAGCTGTTCATCAAATACATGGCCGAATGCCCGCAGGAGATCAAGGCGCGGCACCACTACGCGCTGCTCGTCTACGCCATGCACCTGTTTGTCCACAAGGAGCTTGAGCTGTTCCGCAAAACCTGCGGCGAACTGAGCGAAAACATCGAAAAGGATAAGTGCTTGGACTCCGCGGCGAAAAACCGCCTGCTCGGCGAGTTCGAGCTTTTACAGAGCTTCGCGGAGTTCAACGACCTCAAAAAAGTGTCCGGGCGGTACAAAAAAGCCTGGGCATATCTCAACCAGCCCACCTCCGTCTACGATTCCGGAATCAATTCCACCTTCGGCTCGCCATCGGTGCTGAGCCTGTATTACCGCGAGAGCGGCAGGCTCTCGGAGCATATCGCCGACCTTAAAAACGCCATGCCCTACTTTACCCGCCTGACGAGCGGGCAGGGCTCGGGCGCGGAGGACGTGATGGAAGCCGAAAACCTCTTCAACCGGGGCGACTTCGACAATGCCGCGGTTGCCGCGCAGAAGGCGCTGTTGAAAGCCCGCGACGGCAGGGACGAGAGCATCGCCTATGCCGCGCAGTATTTCCAGACGCTCATCGACTTCATGAAGGGCGACCTTGCGGGGGTGATAAGCCGCATAAACGAAATGCAGGGAATTCTGGACGAGGTCGCGGACGACGCTTTCATCCACACGGTTGAAATCTGCACCGGCTGCATCTACGCCTACCTCGACCAGCCGGGCAGAATCCCCGGGCGGCTCAAGGAATTCGACACGGCCAGCCCGCGCCTGCGCTTCCCCGCTTACCCCTTCTTCAACGTCATGTACGGCAGGCTGCTCCTCATCAAAGGCGAATACCTGAAGCTCATCGGCAGCGCCGAGCATTTTATATCCGTGTCCTCGGTGTTTTCCAACCTGCTCGGGTATATCTCACCTACATCTACCTCGCGGCGGCGTACCGCAGGATATACAGAGAGGATGAAGCGCTGGAGAGCCTCCAAAAGGCTCTCGGCATCGCCATGCCGGACAAACAGTACATGCTCTTTGCCGAAAACGCCGACTACATCGCCCCGCTGCTTGAAACCGTCGCCGCGCGGGGAGCGTACCGCGAGGAAATCCGCGAGATATTAAGGCTCGCCGAAACCTTCGCCAAAAGCAAGGACGGGATGATAAAGCTGTATTTCACAGAAGAAAAGCCCGCGCTCACCCCGCGCGAGCTTGAGATAGCGCGCCTCGCCGCCGGGGGGCTGAACAACACGGAAATAGGCAAACGGCTTTTCATATCGCCCAACACGGTGAAATCGGCCCTAAAAAGCGTCTACGCAAAACTGTCCATCAGCGGCAGGGAACTGCTGAAACAAAATTTGCCGCCCGTGTAGGGGCGGCCACCCCTCCCGTCATTGCGAGGAGTGCAGCAAGCCTGTCGCGAGCGTAGCGTGGCGGAAGCAATCCAGAAAGGAGACCCTAATGCAGAAAAAATGCGGCTATGTGTACATCCTTTTCAGCAAAAGGAACGGTACGTTATATACGGGAGTAACAACTGATTTGATCAGACGTGTTTACGAGCATAAAAACAAGATGCATGAGGGGTTCACCCAAAAATACGGAGTTGATAAGTTAGGTTATTATGAGGTTTTTGACCGTATTACTGACGCCATTGAAAGAGAAAAACAGATTAAAGCAGGTTCGAGGAAGAATAAATTGCAATTGATTGAAAAAGACAATCCCGAATGGGTTGATTTATATGGGCAAATCGTCGATCTGGATTGCCACGGGGCTAAAGCCCCTCGCAATGACGGCTGAACGGCTCGCACGGCATTAATAAGTCACCCTAAAAACTCTTTATATAAACCTGTCCAGTAAAATGTCCTCAAAGTTCCTTCTGCCGTCAATAACCGCAAGTACCCACACCTTGTCGTTTTCAAGTTTGTAAATAATCCGCCAGGGCGGGCTGATTAATTCCCTGTATGTTAAAATGCTGAAATACTTTAGTTCCGGGACAATTCTCCCTCTCTGGGGCATAGACTGCAAATCGGCGGCTTTTTGTCTGATCGCCCGGTAATTTTTTTTTGCCCTGTCTTCACTGTCGGCTGCGATATAGTCAATGATTCTTTTTAAATCCTGTTGGGCTGTTTGGGTCCAGAATACATGATATATTTGATTATTCATGATTTATGCCCAGGTCGCTGTCCAGGGCCGCGAAAAATTCATCCTGAGAAGTTATTTTTTCGTCGATAATATCCCGTTCCCCCTGGGCCAGCAGCTTTAACATACCCAAAGCTTTTTTCATATGTTCATAGGATTCCGTGTCCAGCAGTACAGCCCTGGCCTCCCCGTTTTGCGTGACGTATACCGGCCTGCGGCTCTCGTTCACCTGAGCCAGAATCTCCGCGGCATTGGCCTTGATGTAGGAAATAGGCCTGATATCCTCTTTGATATTCATTTCTTATTACCCCCTGTACAAATATAGTACTAAATTAAGACCTTGCCGTCAATAAAAACTACCCGGTGGGTAGTATACATCCATAAAAAACCACTATACCATTTAGGTAAAGTGGTTTTTTATTTTTTAAAGGAGGGACAGGCCATGGTCAGTATCAGAAGCGTCACACCCCAAAGCGGTCGCCGCCTGGAGGTGCTGTTTGACAACGGCCACAGCGTGACGCTTGACTTCACCAGCAGGCTGCGCACCGTGCGCTTCGGCCGGTTTAAGGACGAGGAGTTTTTCAAACAGGCTGCCACCGACGGCGACTTTGTGCGCTGGAACAGACTAATCGAAATTTCCGCCAACGAGGTCTTCCAGTTGGCGCAAAAGGAGTGGAATGTAAATGTGGAAAAGCACGCTTAAAAGAAAGGCATTATCCCTGTTACTGGCGGCGGTAATGGTGCGTCACTGTTCCCTCCAACATGCTGACCGGCCTCAGAAATATGGACGGACGAAAGGCGGAGGTTGTCATCAGCGAGGGCGACAAGTCCAAGCTTCCGCCGGGCATACAAAACAAGATAGGCGACAAGCCGCTTATCCAGCTCACGCTTCTCATCGACGGCAAGCAGACCGACTGGAAGAACAGCGGAGCGCCGGTGACGGTATCCATACCGTATAAGCCGACGCCGCAGGAGCTTAGAAACCCGCAGGGCATCGTAGTCTGGTACATCGACGGCGACGGCAGGGCGGTCAGCGTCCCGAACGGAAAATATGACCCGAGAACAGGCATGGTGACCTTCACGACGACGCATTTCAGCGATTATGCGGTTGCTTATAATCCCGTTGAGTTTGGCGATGTGGCGGAGGGCGCGTGGTATTACGGCGCGGTGTCCTTCATCGCGGCGCGGGAAATAACCAACGGCACCGGCGGCGGCAATTACAGTCCCGAAGCCGGGCTGACGCGCGGCGAGTTCATCGTCCTGATGATGCGCGCTTACGGCATCGACCCCGACGAAAACCCGGCCGGCAACTTCGCGGACGCGGGCGACACCTACTACACCGGCTACCTCGCTGCGGCAAAGCGGCTGGGTATCTCGGCGGGCGTCGGGAGCAACCTGTATGCGCCGGATAATCAAATCACCCGTCAGGAGATGTTCACCCTGCTGTATAACGCGCTGAAGGTCATCGAACAGCTCCCCGAAGGAATTTTGGGTAAGGCGCTGACCGACTTCGCGGACAGCGGCGATGTGGCTGCATGGGCGACGGAGGCTATGACGCTGCTTGTCGAAACCGGAACCGTATCCGGCAGCGGCGGCAGGCTTAACCCCACCGGCACGACAACCCGCGCTGAAATGGCGCAGGTGCTGTATAATTTGCTGGGGAAGTAAAAGACATTCGAAAGTAAAAAACATTCAAATGGGAAGACAGGCCGCGGGTCAATTCGCTCAGCCTGTTTTCTCTATATCGTTAGCTACGGGGTCAGCCCTTGACATTGGACAGCTTTGCGGACATGTCCGCAAAGCTGTCCAATGTCAAGGGCTGACCCCGGCCCGTATTGTCAAGAAAAGAAGCCACAATCTGTGACTTCTTTCTTTTCCGTATCAGTTTGGGGTATGGTTCAACAAGTTGCCCTGTTAAACCGTGCCTTTCGTGCCGTGCCTTTACGTAGTTTTAAGCGCGTTGATGTTATTACGGCTTAATATTGGGGGCGGAATTCACCGCCAGCGTTTTCTGCGGTTGCATACCGCCGAAGGCGTGGGCCGGGTTCTCTTCGACGTCGTAAAGCGGGTTTGTCATCAGTCCGGTGTATGCCGTGATGCCGTGTTCGTTCAAATCCAGTCCTTCGAATTCTTCCTGGGCGGATACCCGGACACCGACGGTTTTCTTCAATAGGGTAAACACCAGATAAGTGGCGGTGAAAGCCCATACCGATACTGACAGCACGCCGAGCGCCTGAACGCCCAGGAACTCGGCGCCGCCGCCGTAAAACAGGCCGCCCTGCTGAGCAAACAGGCCTACCGCAAGGACTCCCCAGGTGCCGCCCGCCCCGTGAACGGCGATGGCGCCCACCGGATCGTCGGCCTTGATTTTGTCAAAGAAGCTCACAGCCAGCACTACCAGTACCCCGGCCACCCCACCGATGATCACCGCGCTGGCCGGCTGCACATAAGCTGTCCCGGCCGTGATGGCGGCAAGTCCTGCCAACGCCCCGTTCATAGCCATGCTGGGGTCGGCTTTACCGTATTTAAACATGGTGAACAGGATACCGGCGGTACCGCCCGCCGCCGCGGCCAGGTTGGTGGTCAGGGCGATGCGGGCTATATTCATGTCCAGTCCGGAGAGGGAACTGCCCGGATTGAATCCGAACCAGCCGAACCACAGAATAAAGGTGCCCAAAAAGGCCAGGTGCAAGTTGTGAGCGGGCAAAACATTTAAAGTGCCGTCTTTGTTATATTTCCCCGTGCGCGGGCCGAGCACCAGCACGGCTGCAAGAGCGCTCCAGCCGCCTACGGCGTGCACAACCGCCGATCCGGCAAAGTCCAGCATCCCGAGTTTTCCCAACCAGCCGTTGACCCCCCACACCCAGTGGCCGGCGATAGGATAAATCAAGGCGGTTGCCACCGCGGTATAGATAATGTAAGGGCCGTATTTCATCCGCTCGGCGACCGCGCCGGAAACGATCGAGGCCATGGCCATGGCAAAGGCCGCCTGGAACAGCCAGTAAGCGTAGATGGGTATTCTCAGTTGAATGTGGCTCAAGTCCCCGCCGATCAAAAACCCGCTGCTTCCGAAAACGCCGGCCCGGTCCAGGCCGTACATTATGCCGAAGCCTATCGCCCAGTAACTGAGCATCCCGATTGTACTGTCGGTGAAAACCTTCATCACAATGTTCATTGAGTTCTTGGCGCGGATAAAACCTGCTTCCAGGAAGGCGAAACCGCCTTCCATAAAGAAGACCAGGGCTGCGCAGAGCAGTACCCATATGGTATCCACGCCGGACGCCAGATCCTGTATATTGATTTCAGCCATTGGTTTCTACCCCTCCCATTTCTTCCATGAAAATTTGCCATCGGCGGCCCACAGGCTTGCAACGCGGCGCCTGTTCCAACTCTCCCGAAAAAAATAAAAACGCTCTTTAAGACCGGTTATTATTCATACCGGTCAAAAAGAGCACCTTCGCCCTATTCAACATCCCTGTTGAATATAATTTGCGTGTGTATACCTTATATCGCGGCAGCGGCTTTCTCTTTGCCTATGGCGCGCCGCCATTTATCCACGACATCATGCTTGTGCGCGCCTGCGGATTCCTCAGCCAGGTCCAATAAAACTCTTAAATCATTGATATTAATCAGGAATACTTCGTGAGTTCCCGGTTGTTTGCACTGGTGGAAAATGCCTCTTAATTTGCTAATACGGCAGCTTGAACAATGCTGACGGGTAAGCAGACAGTTATCGCAGCATTTTTCAAACAAGCCTTCAATTTTTTTAAAATCGTCATCATCCATCAAGATAGTTCCAAACCTCCCATAAAAATAAAAACGCCCCAAATAGACATTTCAAGGGCGTCGTTGACCTTGTTTTTTTATAGCGCGTCTTGGCCTGATTCGCCGGTACGGATGCGAAAAGCGTTTTCCACAGGTAAAATAAAAATCTTTCCGTCACCGATTGCGCCTGTATATGCTGCTTCTTTGATCATGCTCACTACGTCTTCGGCCTGATAGTCACTGATAACAATCTCCAGCTTGATTTTCGGCAACAGGTTGATGCTGTATTCATTGCCGCGATATACGCCAACCCTGCCTTTCTGCAATCCGCAGCCTACTACCTGGCTTACGGTCAAACCGTGGATGTTGTACTTGCCTAGAGCGTCTTTAACTTCCTCGAGCTTTTCCGGGCGGATAACGGCTTCGATTTTTTTCACAAAACAACCTCCTTGTTGTTTTTTTGCTAAAGTAAAAGGTGTCTCAAATGCCATAAATCTCATAGCATTTAAGGACACCTTTGGCCTCAACTCGATACATCAGCGTATCTTACTATCATGTTTATCTTAAGTTATTTTAACCCGGCGGTGTATTTTTGGCAAGGGGATATATCCGTAAAAATTGCCGCTACATCACTTGCTGGTATAGATTGTCCAGGTTAATCACTTGAAGTTTTTTCCGGGTGACTTTGATTAAATTGCTCTCCTGCAATTCAGCGAGCACTTTTGTCATCGTTTCCCTGGATATTCCGACAAGCTTGGCGAGTTCCGCGTGAGTCAACTGCAGGGATATGTTGATTTCCCCTTCTTCCGGCCGGCCGTATACTTTGGCCAGGCTGATTAAGTTGTAGATCACCCGGGAACGGGCGTTTAAAAATACCAGTTCCTCAATTTGTCTGTTTGCCTGCTTTAACCTGTTTGATAAAATTTCAATAATTTTCACGGATATTTTTGGTGTTTCCATTAACAAGGACCGGAAGTTAACTTTTGGTATCACCAGTACGGTAGTATGTTCAAGTGTTTCAGCCGTGGCCGTGCGCAGGCCGAGGCCGAAAAGGGTCATTTCTCCCAAGATGTCGCCTTCGCTTAATATTGCCAGCGTTTTTTCCCTACCGTCTTTGTGCAGCTTTGAAACCTTGACATGACCGGAAGTGACGATATATATGCCGTCGGTTTCTTCCCCCTCGACGAATATGGTTGTTCCTTTGGGGTAAGTCCGCTTGGCGATCCACTTTACCACCCGGTCCAATTCACTCTGCTCCAGACCCTCGAAAATTGATATTTTATTTAAATTGATCATAATGACCTCCGGAACTTTCCGTAGCTATATAATAACATAAAATCCATTTGAAATCTTTAAGCTAACTTTATACCGGCTTTGTTTATCAGTTTAAGAAAGAAAGACTTTTATGCTTTATTTATGGTATAATATGTGCTATGAATGCTTTTATAATCTTATAAAGCTTACTTTTATACAGCATTCACATTGTTCATATTATCGGGCGGGAGGGTTGAATTTGAGACATACTCTGGCAGTGTTGGTAACCAATAAACCGGGCGTCCTGGCCCGGATATCCGGACTGCTCAGCAGGAGGGTATTTAACATTGAGAGTATCGCCGCCGGATATACCGAAGAGCTCGGAGTTACACGCATTACTATTGTTATCCAGGGAGATGATTATATCCTGGATCAGGTGATGAAGCAGTTGTCAAAGCTGGTCGACGTTATTAAGATAGTTGAACTGAAGTATGAAGACTCGGTAGCCCGCGAGCTCGCTTTAATCAAGGTGAATGTCGCAGTCGACCGCAGGTCTGACATAATCAATCTTGTTTCAGTGTTCCGGGCCAATATAATTGACGTGGGCAAGGTTACTATGATTATCGAGATACTGGGTGATGAGAATAAAATAAACGCGTTTTGCGCGGCGCTGGAGGACTACGGTATTGTGGAGATGGTGCGCACCGGGAAAGTTGCCCTGCTGCGCGGTCACGACGCGGTGAAATACTGATATTTTTAAGAGTCGGTAGCCCAAAATAAGAGAATTAGATAATGGTTTGCAGCGCCCCAAAATGCCGAATTCCGACTCCTGAATTCTGAATACTTTAACTATTACCGCTTCATGAAGGAGGTCCGGTTGGTGCCACGGGTCAAGAAAATTATAGTCAGTTTGCCCGATCCGCTTCTGGCCGAAGTGGACCGGATCGCAGCCGCCGAGCAGATCAGCCGGAGCGATGTTGTTGGCGAGGCCGTGAAGCTTTACATTGAAGACTGGAGAAGGCGGTTGTTCATTGAGCAAATGAAAAAAGGATACATTGAAATGGCTAATATAAACCTCGCGCTTGCCATTGAGCATTATCGCTTGGAATCAGAAGTAACCCAAAAGTTCGAACTACCGGGGACGGAGGTAAAGTGAGTCATGCTGATCCGCCGGGGTGATATTTTTTATGCCGATCTGAGTCCGGTTGTCGGCTCGGAACAGGGGGGGACAAGGCCGGTGCTGATAATACAAAATAACATTGGCAACCAGTACAGCCCTACCACTATTGTTGCCGCGATCACGTCCCAAATCGCCAAGGCCAAGCTTCCGACACACGTTGAGATGCCGTCTCACCCGGGTGGCATGGGGAAGAATTCAGTAATACTGCTGGAACAAATCAGGACTATAGACAAAAGCAGGCTTCTGGAAAAGATAACGTCTCTTGACAGCGAGATGATGATTAAAGTAAAACAGGCTGTGGAAATAAGTCTCGGTTTGTTGGATTTATAAAAAAGAATTTCCATAGGAGGATGTTTTTTTTTAACAAAAAGGGGTGACGGTCAGGTGCTGGCTGTTGCAGGCGGCATGATTATTACCATGGCGGGGCGCGTAATAGATAGAGGAACCCTCCTGGTAGATAAAGGCAAAATATTCGGAATTGAGCAAGGGATGGTAATTCCCCGGGGCGCGGATAGCGTTGACGCGACGGGAAAAGTGGTTATGCCCGGAATGATTGACGCGCACAGTCACCTCGGCATTGTTGAAGAGATATACCGGGAAGAAGGGGATGACTGTAACGAAAGCACCGACCCGGTCACTCCGCACTTGCGCGCCATCGACGCAGTCAACCCGGCTGATCTGGGATTTCGCGACGCTCTCGCGGGAGGGGTCACTACTGTTGTGACAGGACCCGGCAGCGCCAATATCATCGGTGGTGAAATGGCGGCGGTAAAGACGTACGGTACTGTGATAGATGATATGATCGTCCGCTTCCCGGCCGGTTTAAAGGCCGCTTTAGGTGAAAATCCCAAACGCAGCTACGGGCGTGAAAAGAAAACGCCCGCCACCCGCATGGCTTCCGCGGCTATTTTGAGAGAAGCGCTGGCGCGCGGACAGGAATACCTAAAGAAGTCTGCTGCCGGCGGTGCCGGAAATGCGGCAGCTGTCGAGAAAGACCTGAAGATGGAGGCGCTGGCCAGGGTGCTGAAACGGGAGATTCCTCTGCGGGTACACGCCCACCGCGCCGATGATATCATGACCGCGGTCCGCATCGCCCGGGAATTTCAGGTGGAGTTGGTTGTCGAACACTGTACCGAGGGCCATATTGTAGCGCGGAAACTGGCAGAGCTGGGGGTTCCCGCCGTCATTGGACCGGTGATCACAAACCGGGCCAAAGTAGAAATGCAGGGACTGACTCTGCAAACGGCCAGAGTGCTCTCAGAGGCCGGTGTACTGTTTGCCATAATGACCGACCACCCGGTCGTGCCCATTCAGTTCCTGGCAATATCCGCCGCCATGACTGTTAAAGGCGGTTTGACCGTGGACGCCGCTCTGCGGGCGGTTACTATTAACGCCGCGAAGATATTGAAGCTGGACCACCGCCTGGGTAGTTTGGAACCGGGAAAAGACGCTGATTTTATCGTATTGGACCGGCATCCCTTTGACTTTCTTTGCCGTGTGGAAAAAGTCTTTATAAACGGGGTAAAGGTTTATTCAATTGTATAGAAGTTTCTCACCGGAGAACAAAATGTTGGTTAAATTGATAAATTATTAAAGAAACAAGAGAAACTTCTTCAGAAATATTGCAATTAGTTGTCGAAATGATATAATTGAATTATTAAACTGAATTGCTATATAATGTAAATTTATTGTCGGGAGGTGATTGAAATGCAGCAAGAGCCGTTAAATGTTCTAATTGTTGACGATCAGGCCGGGGTGCGTTATTTGCTTGAAATTGTTGTTCAGGATTCAGGTCATCGGGCTTATACAGCTAGTAATGGACTTGAAGCAGTTGAATTGGCTCGTTCTATCCGTCCCGATTTAGTCTTTATGGATGTACGGATGCCCTTGATGGGGGGGCTGGAGGCTTTGGAAAAAATAAAAGCGCTGGCCCCCGAAACAAACGTGGTGATCATGACTGCGTTCAGTTCGGAACAAACGGTGTCGCAAGCTATGAAAAAGGGAGCGCTTACCTGCATCGGCAAACCGTTTGACGTGGACGAGCTAAAAGAATTCCTGCAGAGATTTGACAGGAATTGCCCAACTTTTGGTAAGACCGCGGCAAGCGGTTGAATAATTTCAATATTGTTTATTTCCTTCCGATAGCGGGAGGGGTTTTTTGTTTTTTGGGCAAACTTTTTGTTATAATGAAAAGTATAAAATGTCAGTATCTGTTATAATATTTAATGTTTAACCCTGGTCGGGGTAGAGGCGTTAAAGATATCGGGGTGAAAGTGTTGCTTGCAATTAAGACTACAACACCGGAAGAAACCGCCTGTGTCGGGGAAAAGCTAGGCGCCTTGCTGCGCGCGGGTGACGTGGTTTGTCTGAACGGTGACCTTGGGGCCGGAAAAACCCGGTTTGCCCAGGGAGTGGCCCGCGGCATGGAGGTCGCCGGGCCGGTGACCAGCCCCACTTTTACCCTCATAAATGAGTATCAGGGCCGGCTGCCTCTGTATCATATGGATTTTTACCGCCTGGAAGACGCGCTGGCATTAGAAGATCTGGGTTATGAAGAATATTTTTACGGCAATGGCGCGACGGTAATAGAGTGGGCGGAGCGCGTGGCTGAACTGCTCCCGGAAGTAAGACTGGATGTCTTCATTGACAGGATTGACAGGAGTCCGGAGAGTGAGGACGTCAGAAAGATCACTTTTGTTCCATATGGGGAGGGCATGACAGGCTTGATTGAGGAGTTGATGGACCTTGTATGTGCTGGGGATTGAATCTGCCACTCCGGTGGCCGCGGTTGCCGTCGCCGGTAGGGAGGGAATCCTGGCCGAGCGCATGGTTTTAAATAAAAGAACCCATTCGGTAAACCTGCTGCCGATGATTAAGGCGGTACTCGAAGACGCGGAGGTTGAACGCCGCAACCTGGCCGGCATAGCGGTGTCCAGCGGGCCGGGCTCTTTCACCGGCCTGCGGATTGGCATGAGTACCGCCAAGACTTTGGCCCAAGTGTGGAAGCTGCCGGTGACGGGTATTTCCACCCTTGATACCCTCGCTTACGCGCTTGACGCACATAAGCGTTTAGTATGCCCGATATTAAACGCGCGAAAGAATGAAGTGTACACCGCTGTTTATGATCATACCGGCCAGGCTCCGGTTTTGCTGGTGAGTCCAAGGGCCGTGCGGATAGAGGAATTAATCGAATTGTTGGCGGGTTATCAAAAGCCGGTGACTTTTTTAGGAGATGGCGTGCCGGTTTACGAGCTCCGGCTTATAGCCGGACTGGGGCCGTTGGCGGCATTTGCCCCGCTGGCCGCGGGCTACCCGAGGGGCGCCGTGGTAGCCGAGCTGGGCTTGGCCGCGTTCGACAACGGCAGGGGCGTCAGCCCCCTGCGGTTGCAGCCTGAATATATCAGGCTTTCCGAGGCTGAGGTAATTTGGCGGAAAAAACACTGTTCCGGGGGATAGCATAGTGAAAGTTGCTTTTTGTGAAATGAGTCCTGAACACCTGGATCAAGTGTTTAAAATCGAACAGGCGTCTTACCCTGCTCCCTGGTCCCGCCAGACTTTTTCTTCCGAAATAAAAAACAGTTTCGCCCATTATATTGTGGCGTTAGTAAATAAACAGGTGGCAGGCTACGGGGGAATGTGGCTTGTTCTCGAAGAGGCGCAGATCACCAATGTGGCGGTGCATCCCGATTACCGGATGAATAATATCGGCAAATTGCTGATGATGGAATTGATCAGGCGGGCCGCTTTGATGGGGGTCTTCAAGATGACTCTGGAAGTGCGTCCGTCAAACCTGGTCGCGCGGCATCTTTACGCTACTCTGGGTTTCATTGAAAAAGGGCTGAGGAAAAAGTATTATACCGACAACAATGAAGACGCTATCATTATGTGGAAAAATGGGCCTGACAACGGACATGGTGTATTGGTGAACCGTAAAATTTGAACGAAGCTACAAGCAAAAAAACCGGTATGAGCGGCAAAAGGACTATTGCAGGGCCGAAACATGAGCCTGCGTGTCCCTGCGTGCCATTTAAAGCAAGTTCACGAGTTAGTTGAGCTGGACGGGGATATATTGATGAATAGTTGATTAACAGGAGTATATAGGTTATACTTTTTGTTGAAATTTGCCAAAGGAAATTCAAGCTTTGAGGTGTAAAATGGCAAAAATAATTCCCTCCGCGGAAAACTCCATATTCGCCCTGGATATTGGGACAAGAACGGTAATCGGCATCGTGGCCCTGGTGGAGTCGGGCCTGCTGCGCATAGTGGCCCAGCATCTGGCTGAGCACGGCAGCCGGTCCATGTTTGACGGCCAGATTCACGATATCCCCAAAGTCGCGGACACTGTGCTGGAAGTCAAACGCGCTCTTGAAAAAATGGTTGGGTTTAAGTTGAACAAAGCGGCCATAGCCGCCGCGGGAAGGTCCCTGGCAACCAAACAGTGCCACGTGGAAATGGAAATTGATGACCATGTGGAAATAGACGGCACTATGGTAAACAGCTTGGAAATAACCGGGATCAGGAGCGCCCACCAGGAGGTTGACACGGCTATTGCCGGAAGCACAGAGAAATTTTATTGCGTGGGCTACAGTATTGTCAAATATTATTTAAACAACTACCCGGTCACCAATTTAATCGGGCATCGCGGCAAGATTATCGGCGCCGACGTTTTGGCTACTTTCCTGCCGGAATCGGTGGTGAACGGGCTTTACGCAGTGTTGGGAAGAGTGGGTCTGGAGCCGGTGAACCTGACCCTGGAACCAATCGCGGCCATCGAGGTGCTGATTCCGGAAAGTATGAGACTGTTAAATCTGGCGCTGATTGATATCGGCGCGGGCACATCGGATATCGCCATCACCAGAAAGGGGGCGGTGGTGTCGTACGGCATGGTGCCGGTGGCCGGTGACGAAATAACCGAGGCTGTGGCCGAAGCTTTATTGGTTGACTTTAACTGGGCGGAAAAAATTAAACGGTCAATGGAAAAAGGCGGGAAGATAGTTTACAAAGATGTTCTGGGGGTCGAGAACACGGTTACCGCCGCTGAGGTGGCTGCCGTGATCGAGCCGGTATTGGACAAGATGGCCGGTGAGATAGCCGGGTCCATTATTAACCTCAACGGCGGAGAACCGCCGCGCACAGTCTTTTGCGTGGGAGGCGGCTCGCGTTTGCCGGGGCTGACCGGCAAACTGGCGGAAAAGTTGGGCATAGACGCGCAAAAAGTCGCCGTCCGGGGGAGAGCGGCCGTCCAGAACCTGACTGTCGACGAGGAAGGCCTGGACGGACCCGAAGGGGTTACGGTAGTGGGGATTGCCACAGTGGCCATCAAAAAACTGGGGCAAAATTTTGTTACTATTAAAGTTGACGGCAAGGAATTCCGCCTTTTTAATTCAAAGGACCTTAATGTGTCAAACGCCCTCAGCCTGTTGGAGTTCAATCCCAGGGATTTAATCGGGCAAAACGGCAAGGATTTGAAATTTACCCTGAACGGCAGGCCCGAGGTGGTTTACGGGAGCTTGGCCAGTCCGGCGGAAATATACATAAACGGTGAAAAGGCCAATTTGAAATCAACTATAAAAGACGGAGACGAGATTAATGTTTTAAAAGCCGGGACCGGTGCGGACGCCAGGGCTTACGTCCGGGATTTCCTGGACGGCCTGGAAGGAGTCAGCATTACTTTGAACGGCGAACCCAGGGCAATCGAGCCGGTTTTTATTATCAACGGGGAAACAGCTTCTTATGATTGCGAGATAATGGATGGCGACCATCTGGAGATAAAAACGGTCAAAACCGTGGGAGAGCTTTTTGAGACAGCCGATCCGGCGGATCAGCCAATCAAGGTTAACGGTGTTGCAGCAACCTTGGAACAAGTTTTAAAGGACGGGGACTATGTAACGTTTGTCAAAAAAAAACTCCCGGGCTCTGAGAGTGATGACCCGGCGGTAGACGGGAGCGGTACGGGCCGGTTGTCCGGCGAAGCAATTTCCGTCACGGCAAACGGGAAAAAAATCAACCTGACTGGGAAAAAGCATTATATCTTTGTGGATGTGCTTAACCATATCGAGCTGGACCCGGCGGCGCACACCGGCCCGCCGGTGTTGCGCCTGAACGGCGCCGCCGCCGGATTTACCGACGCGCTGAAAGAAGGGGACGTCATAGAAATATACTGGCGCTAAGTGGAAAGTCAAAGCGGGCATGCGCCACATTACCCGTTACGGTTATAGCGCGCTATGTTAATTATATATTGACGCAAGTATATACTATGTATATACTTATGTCGGAGGTGACGCACCGTGTATACTACTATTCAAAAATGGGGAAACAGCCAGGCGGTCCGTTTGCCAAAAGTTGTATTAGAGGATGCCGCCATGCGCGAGAACGACAGGGTGGAAATAAGAGCGGAAAAAGGATGTATCATTATTAGTCGTGCAAATAAAAAACATAAAACGATAGAAGAACGCTTGGCCGGTTATAGTGGTGATTATAGGAGCAGGGAGTGGGATACAGGCAACCCGAGGGGAAAAGAGGTGTAGGTAATGCCCTACACACCTGCACAGGGAGATATCATAACCCTTGAGTTTGACCCACAGGCGGGACATGAACAAAAAGGCAGGCGTCCGGCGTTGGTGGTCAGTAATGATACTTTTAACAACTTTACCAAAATCGCGGTTGTCTGTCCGATAACAAACACCAGTCGCGGGTTTCCATTGCATGTGCCCCTTGATGAAAGAACTGCCACCACAGGTGTTATAATGTGCGAGCAGGTAAAGGCATTAGACATGCTCGCCAGGAAGGCAAGGTTTAAGGAAAAAGCTCCGGCGGATATTCTTGAAGAAGCAGTTGATATACTGGTTGGGTTTTTTGAAAAATAAAAACAATAACAGGCCTTAGTTGTTTCTGTCACAGTAAACGAGAAGAAAATAAACGGCGGCGCCTTTATTAATAATGCAACCACATGCTGATGATTTTTACGACACGTTCTTTGCCGAGCACGAAATAAAAGAGCCAGGGGAAAAATAAAATTGAATAATATTTAAATCCGCTTTTGGGCAGCAGGAATAATTCATAACCATAGAGATAATCAGCTAATTGAAAGTAAAAAGTTACCACGAACGAAACAGCTAATATTAGCTTTTCATGTTCCTTGATAAGCTTATGCAATATTGGATACAAATCCAACTCTCTCAAACGTTCCTTCAATTAAGCCCTCCGCCGCAACCTATTTTTTCATTTGCTAATTTTATTATAACTGTCAACAGTAGTCAAATAAGGACGGTCATGCAGGCAAATAGGGATAGGATAGTTCTTGCCTGGCTGGTAAAATATTCTATGGTAACCACACCTTGATGGAGTGGTATTATAATTATAACTGTCACAAAAATACTTTTGTCTCTGTTATATATAATGAAATCACCCAGTCTGGAGGACCCGGATGAACTCGCCGGAAAATGATGGACACAGAATAAAACCAGCTGTTTTCAAGGTGCTTTTCGACCGCTATTACCCGGCCGTGTGCAGGAGGCTGATCGGCCTGCTGGGCAGCCGCGCCGCCGCGGAGGACGTTGCCCAGGAAACGTTTATCAAGCTTTACCTGACACCGCCCCGGGAGTCCGCCAACCTGAACGGTTGGCTCGCTAAAGTGGCGACAAACCTGGCCTACAACCAGTTGCGCAGTGAGAACAGCAGGCGACAGCGGGAAAGCCGCACCGGGCGGCAGTGGGACGCTTCAGTGGCAGAGGGTCCGGAAGAAGCGTTGGTGCGGGAGGAGGAAGCGGCCTTCACCCGGCGCGTCCTGGAGAACCTGCCGGAGAGAGACCGGGCTTGTTTGCTTCTGAAGTTTTCCGGGATGAGTTACGCCGGCTTGGCCGAAGTGCTGGATGTGCGGGAATCATCAATCGGCACCCTGCTGGCGCGGGCTCGCGCCAGATTCAAGACCGAATACACCAGGCTCAAGGAGAGTGATGGCGGTGTGTTATGATACCGGCGCGCTGCAGGCTTTCCTGGATGGGGAAGTTGCCGGCAGTAAACGAGCTGCGCTTGAAAAACACTTGACGGAATGTAGTGCGTGCCGCGATGCTCTGGATCAATTAAAGGAAAACCAGGTCTTTACCGATGCCAAGATGGCCGGTTACCTGCGGACCCTCGGCCAGGCCGGTATTGACGCCGGCAACGCCTGGCACCGGTTCAGCAACGGCCGGATCCAAAGGCAAAATAATGTTGAAGTGAAGAAAGGAGTCTTGCAGATGTTGTCAAGATACCGGGTGGCCGCAACCGCGGCGTCATTGGTTTTGGCGGTGGCGATAGCCCTTAGTTTCAGTTCGGTGCGCTCCGTGGCGGGCGAGTTGCTCACTGTTTTCCGGGTGGAAAAAGTTAAAACTATCAGCATTGCCCCCGCTGATTTAGCGAACATTGAAAAGGCGATTCGCAGCGGGGCCGGTCAGGTTGATATCGAAAATTTCGGCAAATTAGAGTTTATTGGTAAGCAAACCACGAGTAAAGTGTCAGTGGAAGAGGCGCGCGAAGCGGTTGATTTCCAGCTCAAGCTGCCTGAACCGCCGCCGGCCGGTTACCGTTTGCAGGAAGTTAGTCTGAACTCCGGGGGAACCCTGAACCTGACCTTGAATACCGATAACACCAACCAGGTTTTAAAATCTCTTGGCAGTGAAAAACTCCTGCCTGATGAACTGAACGGCAAGATGTTCACGGTAAAAGTGCCCGCCGTGGTTAGCGCGCGGTATGCCGGTTCAGGTGACGCGAGTGTTTTTGTGATGCAGGGCCGGAGTCCCGAATTGGCGGCGGACGGCGCGGACGTGAGCACCATCCGGGACGCGCTGCTGGCGTTGCCGTTCCTGCCCGACAGCCTGCGCGGGCAAATAGCTTCCATTAACGATTGGCAGCATACCTTGCTTGTGCCTGATGTCGGCGGCACCACCCTGGATGTTAACGTGGCCGGGGCGCAGGGCGTATTTATCACGCCAGCCACCGATGCAAAAGACAGCGGCAGCCATTCTCCATATAACAGCTTGATCTGGCAAAAGGACGGCGTTGTGCACGCAATCAGTGGCAGCCTGACCCTGGAACAAGCCTTGGACGTGGCCTCCGCAATGCAGTAGCGAGGTAAAAAAAATGATTCTGGAAACCGAAAACCTGACCAAGATGTACGGCGCCAAAGCCGCGTGTTCAAAGATTTGCCTCTCGGTGAACGAGGGGCAAATCTTCGGTTTTCTCGGACCCAACGGCGCGGGGAAAAGCACCCTGGTCAAGATGCTGGTGGGACTTCTTTTTCCTACTTCCGGGACGGCGCGCATCCTGGGACGGCCGCTGGGCGATCTTGGAGCAAGACGCAAGATTGGTTATCTGCCGGAAAACTTTCGCTATCAGGACTGGCTGACGGGCGAAGAACTGCTTTCCTTCCACGCCTCCCTGCGCGGGATGAGCGGAACGGAAAGGAAGCAGCGCGTTCCGGCGGTGCTGGAGCAGGTGGGGCTGGCCGGCAAAGAGAAACAAAAGGTCGGGGCTTACAGCAAGGGCATGCAGCAGCGGGTGGGGTTGGCCTGCGCCTTGCTGCACGACCCCGCCCTGCTCTTCCTGGACGAGCCGGCTTCCGCCCTGGACCCCCTGGGAAGGCGTGAGGTGCGTGAAATTATGCTGGAATTGCGCGGCAGCGGCAAAACCATTTTCCTGAACAGCCACCTCTTGAGTGAGGTGGAGATGATCTGCGACCGGGTGGCGATAATTAATAAGGGGAAAATAGTGGCTGGCGGGACGCTGGATGAACTGCTTGCCCAGACAGTAGAAGTGGAAATGCAAGCGGAGGGCCTCACCAGGCCGGCGCTGGCGGAGCTTGCCGCCCTGAGCAAAAAGATTGCCGTGGAAGGCCGGTATGTCAATGTTGTCCTGGAACACAGCGGACAGATCCCGGCCCTGGCCGAAGCGGTGGTTAAAAACGGCGGCCGGCTTTACAGTCTTGGCGCCAAGCACAATTCTCTTGAAGATTTATTTGTAGACCTCATTCAAAGAGGTGATCATTAGTCATGCTGACCATTATTTTGTTGACTTTTAAGGAGATAGTCCGGCGCCGGATACTCCTGGTAACCGTCATCTTAGCCGCTGTTTTTCTGGCGTTGTACGGCGCCGCTGTTCACTATGGCTACCAGGAGATGAGCCGCGGCGCGGGGCCGCTAAAGGCTTTGATCGCGCCGCAGTTTCTTGCCCTGGGCCTGTATTTCGGCAGTTTCATAATCTCATTTTTAGCTGTCATGGCCGCGGTCGGCACTATTTCCAGTGAAATTGAGAACGGAATAATGCACGCTATCGTGCCGGGGCCGGTGAGGCGCTCAACGATCATCCTGGGAAAATTCTGCGGCTACAGTTTGATGCTGACTGTCTTCGCGGCCTTGTTTTACATCGCCGTACTGCTTATCGTTCATTATAATACAGGGCTGGACATCCCGGTTAAAGCGGCGGCGGCCGGTCTTTTCTGCCTGCAGCCGTTAATTCTCCTGGCGGTGGCCATGCTGGGCTCTACTTTTCTCTCCACCTTGGCCAACGGCATCGCCGCGTTTATGCTTTACTCGGTAGGAGTTGTCGGCGGTATGCTGGAACAAATAGGCTACCTGGCCGGCAGCAATATGATGGTGAACATCGGTATTGCGTCCAGCCTGCTTATGCCCGCCGACGCCGTTTACCGCAAAATCGTTTATTCGCTCTTGTCCGTGCCGGGCGCGTCTTTATCCATGACGATGCTGGGTCCGTTCGGCAGCGGCGCGGAGCCGAGTGTCTGGATGCTGGCGTACGCGGCTTGCTATATCCTGGGGTTCTTGCTCCTCGCACTGCGGATCTTTAGTAAAAAAGATATTTAGAAAACAAATATATTAAATGACAAATATATTAAATATTGTAGATGTTGAAGAACCAATTTTAGATTATAATGATATTAAAATATGAACCTCCCCTGCTTGTTAGTCGTCTAACAGTTAAGAAAGAAGCGTTTGGACATATGGGAACGAAGGTGGTTATGAGCGAGCGCGATTTGGTGCGGGCCGCTCAGGCTGGCGATAAAGAAGCTTTTTCGGAGTTAACCGGCAAATACTTGAGCTACGCTTTCAGGATCGCTTATACTGTCCTGCAAAGCCACAGTGACGCGGAGGACTTGGTGCAGGAGTCCTTTTTGCTTTGTTATCGTAAACTGGCGGGATTTCGCCTGGAGTCGTCTTTTAAAACATGGCTCACCCGTATTGTAATAAACCTGTGCCATGACTGCCTGCGGAAAAAACATCGGGAAGGAGTCTTGCTCGAAAGAATGGCGGATTGGGACACTGCCGTTACTGAGGACTGGACTGGCGAATGTGACCGGGCACTGGAATTGAGGGATGCCTTAGGGTTATTGAATAACGCGCACAAGACCGTCCTGGTGATGTATTACGAGATGGATTTGGATATTAAAACGGTGGCTAAAATGCTGAGGATACCGGTGGGAACGGTAAAATCACGATTGGCTAACGCCCGCGCGACATTAAAAGAGGTTTTGGAAAGAGGCCAAGAAAATGCGTTGTGACAGCATAAAAGATTGGTTTAACGACTACCTTGACGGTGACTTGACCCGGGAAAGAAAGGAAGCTGTCGACAATCACCTGGAGCAGTGCAGCCATTGCCGCCGGGAATTCAACAAGTTGAAGCAGGCGGACGACTTTCTGCGCCTGGAAGTCAGGCGCATGTTTGCGGAGATCCCTTTGCCTGAAGGCCTGCAATCGAAAATTGACGATGAAATTAAGAAGCGCGGCAGGCGGTTGCCTTTCTACAAGCGACTGCAGAGAGGCTACGCCGGCATTGCCGCCGCGCTGCTCATTTTTGCCGCCGCTTACGGCATGTTCCACCAGCAATTTGGCGGCCGCCCGGATAGTAATGTCATGAACGGGGAATCATTACCTGAAGCAACTGAGCAAGCGAGTCCGCCGGAAGCTGCTGACCAGAGCCAAGTATATCAATTAGACGCGGATGAGGATGTTCAACCTGTAATTACCGAGGACCCCGTTGGTGAAAGTAACCCGGATGTTCAGAAGCAATCTGCAAATATAAAGAAATCCTCAAGGGTGATGGAGAAGCTGCCGGCTGAAACGCTGGTTGGCGATGCAGATAGCGCTACCGGGATTAATCCTTGTTCTTTCACCGAGACTTCTTTAAAGAAGGAGGAACCAGCAAAAAGAGCGAATGAAATTGAAGGCGCGGCAGCGGCAGAGAATGATGCCGCGGCAACCAGCGCCGGGAAAGAGATTGACAAGGTCAATGCCGATAATAAGCTGGTGCCGCTGCTGCCTTCTTATCTACCGGAGGGAACGGTGATGGAAAGCCTCTCCCGCAGTGAGAACACGGTAAATATTAATTATAAAGCCGGTAACCTGATATTCGGGATCGAAGAGAGGCTGGCGCCTGAAGCGAATGTTTCAGAAGATAGTCCAGCGAAGGGGAAAGAAATAAAAATAAACGGGCAGAGCGGCGCCTTGTTGGAATCCACCCCGCCCGGACGGTTTACTGTTATTTTCCAGCAGGACCGTTTGCTGATCACCATAGAAGGCACTCTGCCGGTTGAAGAAATTCTGAGCATCGCTGAGTCGCTGCGGTAGAATACTATATTGAATTTGACTTTCCCGACGGAAGGGAGTACCATAATATTGCTTTTGATAATGCAAAGCCTTAAAAGGAGCGGACTATGAAGAAGTACCCCATTTCAATTTTTTTTCCTTGTTACAACGAAGAAGAAAACGTGGAGAGAGTGGCTCTGGAAGCCCTGGCCGTTGCTCCTAAGATATCAGATGACTTTGAAATCATTATCGTCAACGACGGCAGCCGGGACCGCACTGGTGAAATTGCTGAGCGACTGGCCGGTGAACACCCGGAAATAAGGTTAATTAACCATGAAAAGAATAAAGGCTACGGCGCCGCTTTGCAAACCGGGTTTAAAAACGCCGCCAAAGAGCTCGTTTTTTATACCGACGGGGATGGTCAATTCAGAATAGAAGATATTACAAAACTTCTGCCGTTAATTGAAAAGTATGATATAGTTTCGGGCTACCGGATTAACCGCCGGGATCCTTTTATCCGCAAAATAAACGCTTTTTTATGGGGCGCAATGGTGAATTTGCTATTCAAGTTCAAAGTATCAGATGTGGATTCCGCATTCAAGCTCTACCGCCGTAAAATATTTGACGAAATTACCCTGGAATCACAGGGGGCTCTCATTGACACTGAAATTTTGGCTAAGGCAAAGGCGCGTGGGTATCTCATAACCGAAGTGGGCGTAAACCACTACCCGCGCATTGCCGGAGAGCAGACAGGAGCAAAGCTTACGGTGATCCTGAGAGCGTTCAAAGAACTTTTTAAGCTGAAAAAGAGTTTTTCCTAGAATCTAACGATGCGTTATAAAAAGATAAAACCCACTGCTGGCCGAGAGTAGGTTAGAGTGGGTTTTATCATTATTCTATCTGCTTGTATTCTATCCGTTTGCCGTTAAACTATCTGCACATTGGATGCTTGCTGCCCGCGCGGGCCGGGGTTAATGTCGAATTTTACCTTCTGGCCTTCGCTCAGGGTTTTAAAGCCGGAATTTTGTATGGCTGAATAATGGACAAAAATGTCCGTTCCGTCCTCTTGTTCAATAAACCCGTACCCTTTACTGTCGTTAAACCATTTGACCGTGCCAAACATAATATTAATTCCTCCTGTAAAATATATCCATCTATTTAATAGACTACCTATAGTATTGCCAGCATCAGTAATTTAATTACCTTGCCCAACAATTTTTATTTTAGCGATTATCGCCTGATTGCCTAACAATAAAAAGGAGCGTGACGAAAACCGAAGTTTTGCAACGCCCCTTTTTTACAGATTTACCGCGCGTAGCTGGAATTGCTGCGGAAACAATCGCTGCAATAAACCGGCCTGGAACCGTCCGGCTGAAATGGCACCCGCGCTATTTGGCCGCAGCCGTCGCAAGTAACTTCATACATCTGGCGGTTTTTCCTGTTGCCGGACCAATTGCCTTGATCGCGGTTGCGGTTTTTTCGTGCCTGACGGCAGGAAGGACACCTGGAAGGTTCATTGGTAAAGCCTTTTTCGGCGAAAAATTCTTGTTCACCTACCGTGAATTCAAATTCTTCCCCACAGTCTTTGCACGTTAAGAACTTGCTTGAAAACAATAAAAACATCTCCTTACCTTTAAGAGTGCTCTGCATGGACGAAGTACCAACCCCGGTCAGGAGATGTATATCGATCTTTAGCAGGCTTTAATCATTATATCATTTCTATATGATTTAGCAAGCGCATATCTAAGCAAACCTTTTAATCCAAGAGAAGCATAAAAAATATTCCGGCCAAACACTTTACTTTTTTGCGGCAATGGTTTGTAATAATTTATAAAGGGGGGGAATAAATGATTTCCTGTATTATCAGACGAATTAGTTTACTATTAGCGTTACTATCCGCAACGGTAGTTTGCGGGGGGATAATGCCGGCTGCACCCGCCTGCGCCAGCCCCGGCGAAGAGGGTTACGCGTGGAAACTTACGCAGGCTTTTAGCAAAGCGATGAATGAAATGACCACGCAGAATCAACGTTATTTGTGGTTATGGCTGGGTTTGGTTCTTCTGCTGATGGGATTGCTCATTATCCGGTATCGTGCTCAACAAAAATTGAATGAAAAAAGGTATTATTTTGACAGCGCAGTTTCAGAAAGCAGCACCCAGAGAAATTGGATGCGTCTTTCCATCGAGCAGGAATTGCTTTACGCGCGCGGTGAGGACAATAAATACAAGCGGGCAAAGGTTATAAATATGAGCGGCGGCGGAATTCTTTTTGCCACAGGTGAAGAACTTCAGCAAAATGATGAATTAGAAGTGATATTAGAATTGTCTCCGGGCGAAGAATTGAATTTAAAAGGCCGGGTGGTGAGGGTTACGGAAAACAGTGACAGTGAAAAGAAAGAACGCTTTATGATCGGCCTGCAATTCACAAATATTAAAAAAGGTGAGCAGGACAAAATCGTGGGAAGGATACTTCAGGAACAACAGGGATCAGTTCTTGAAGAGAAAAGGAAATCAAAGGGTGAGTGCATTTTATGCGGCAAGCCTTTGCCTGAAGGCGATAAGGGAGTAAAGCTGTACTGTCCGAAATGCAGCGCGTATGACGACCAAAAGTAATTATTCGGGAGTCAGGAGTCAGAATCCAGGAGTCAGAATGAGAAAAATGATTAATGGTTTACTGACTACTGAATTCTGATACCTAAATAGTTTATTTGTTCTTAAATATTTTTTTCCACCACGGTAATGGGGATTTGTTTTGCTGTACAATCACTTGGGCTTGAATTCTGCGGATCGTTCGCATAACTTCCTGGTCTCTTCTTTCAATATTTTTTTCCAAGGCGGAAACGCGTTTGTCAACGGTATCCTCGATCATTTTTTGAGTCAAGCTGAACAGCACCTTGGCGGTATATACATCAATCGTCGGCACAACGGCCTGCGAGTAAGGCCCTTCGCATCCATGACTGCTGCCTGATAAACCGTTTTTATCTTGTTTTCTGGCGTATATAAGATTTCCCATGCCACACTCCCCCTATTGGCCAATTCTTTTTCTAAAATATATATTCGCCGTATTGTCTGGCAAATCCTTCCAACGACAATAAAATTAATAAAGATTTTTTCAAAACACCAGTAAAAATTTATTAAAAATAAATATTTTATACAAAAAAAAGACCAGATCGACAGAAATCGACAATATCTCTAAAGGATTTATTTAAATTGACGCAGAAAAAAAGATTAATTTTTCCAAAAAATATATTGTTTGAAAATTAGCATTGGAGATGAGTCGATTTTGCGTAAAATTGAAATCTCTTCTCTCCGGCCGGGAATGATACTCAGCAGCGGAATCTACAACAGTAGAGGTGAAGAACTAATAATGGCCGGGAAGCAACTCACCGACGCCTACGTGCAACAGTTGCTCAAACAGGGTGTTACTGTTGCCTGGGTGGACGATGCGGCGCCGCTTGGTCAACAGGTTAATGACGTAATTAAATGGCAGACGCGCTTGGCGGCTGTAAACCAGGTAAGAAATATCCTGCTTGACGCGAAGGATTCCGGACGCTTGGTGATCGAACCACAGAACCTTTATAATACCGTCGGTGAATTTACCGAGCAGCTCCTTGCCAGGAAGAATTTAATATTTAACCTGGTTGATTTGCGTTCACAGGATGACTATACTTTTGCTCATTCCGTCAATGTCTGCACGCTGTCCCTGATGACCGGCATTACCATGGGATACAGCCGCGAAGATTTGGAAGTGCTGGGGGTTGGGGCGCTCCTGCATGACCTGGGCAAGGTTAAAATACCGGACCAAATTTTGAACAAACCGGGAGCGTTAAGCAAGGAAGAATTTGATATAATGAAAAAGCATACAATATTCGGTTACGAGCTGATTCACGAGGCTGGAAATATCGGTGAGGTGCAGGCCCTCATGGCGCTTCAGCACCACGAAAACTATGATGGTTCAGGTTACCCGGTGGGGATTCAGGATAAAAAAATCCATGAATTCTCTCAAGTTGTGGCCATTGCCGACAGGTTTGACGCGATCACGGCGGACAGAGTCTACCGGAAGGCCTTCCCGCCTCATGAGGCTTTCGAGATGTGTTCCGCCGCAGGCGACTATTTTGTCAAGGATAATATCTCCAAAGCGTTTATGCACAACATCGCCGCTTATCCCGCCGGAACGCTTGTTGAGTTAAATAACGGCATGATTGGTATGGCGGTCGACACCCCGAAAGGTTTTTCGCTTTTTCCTCTGGTGCGTGTTTTCTATAACAGTGAATTTCAGCCGGTGCCGAAACAGTTTAACCTGCCGCTCTATAAGAAACCGGGGCTTTGCGTGCTCCGAGTCTTGCAGGATTCCATGGGGTATAAATTTAAGGAGTTGCGTTAACGTGATGAATGTGAAAGATATCATTGTTGTGAAACAAGAGGTCAATTTGCAGGTTTCTGATAAAATTGAATTTAAAGCTGTGCTCACGGAAGTTGATGAAAAACTTTTCTGGATAGGCCTTCCAAGAATAAATGGACAAGTTTTGATGCTGCAGGAAAATCAGAAGGTTAAGGTAAGTGTGCCATTGCAATATGCGTTTTACAGCGCAGAAACAATATTAGTGGAAACAGGAAAAGATTATTCAAAATTTTACGGGCTGGCCATACCGGAACATTTTGACCAAAAAAGAAGAAATTATGTGCGCGCTAAATACGCGACAAATGTTAAGTTTACTTCCGGCGCTATGGCCGTGCAAACCTCGCTGGTGGATTTTTCGGCCGGCGGCTTGATGGTTTACATGGTTCCCATGCTGGCGAAAATGCTGCAGAGCGGTGATGATACCTACGCGAGCTTTAAAATAAATAATGTTTCATTTAATGTTAAAGTGCGCTTTGCCTGGCTGAAATATTATGATAATATTCCTTATGGCGGCTTTGAATTTCTTTATTTGCTGCCGGGTGTCCGAAAGGAACTGGAAACAATGGCGCATGCTTATTCCAGGATTTCGGTTTAATCAGCATAAATTTGGGGAGTGATTCGGTCGATGGGCGTTCTTGTCTGCAACGGGGCTAACTTGCAATGCAGTTTCGGAGTCGCGCCGTCCACGTTGATGGTGCTGCCGGTCAACCGTGTGTTGGCAACTACGCCTGCCGCTACGATAATGGATTTTGCGCCGATGGTTAACATAATGCCGTTCGGGATGTGCAATTCCTTGGCTAATCCTACAGTCGCATCTGCCACAGCGGCGGCTTTGGGCGTTTTAACCCCCATGCCCTGCGTGCCGGTTACGCCTGCTCCATGGGCGCCCGGCAGCCCGCAGGTGCTAATTGGAAATATGCCGGCGCTGAATAATTCATCGAAATTAATGTGCGCTTGGGGTGGGGTAATTCAAATAATCAGCCCGGGGCAGTTTAAAACGCAGGTGCCATGAAAACCGCTGACCCAAAATCTGTTCTGCGATGGGATAGATCCTCATGTATGGCTTAACTTATTCCCATATAATCAGTATCGTGCTTACGTTGACTTTCGTATCCTTGGTGGGTGTTTACGCGGGCAGACGGGTTGCCAGCGCCGCTGATTTCACGGTGGGCGGGAGAAAAGCCGGGGCAATTTTAATAATAGGAACAATTACCGGAACGCTGGTGGGAGGAGCTTCAACCGTAGGAACAGCTGAACTGGCTTTTAAGTATGGCCTGTCGGCCTGGTGGTTTACCCTCGGCGCCGGAGCGGGCTGTTTCTTGCTTGCCTTATTATTGGCCAGGCCTCTGCGGGAGTCGGCATTAGAGACGGTGCCGCAGTTTCTTGCTAAAAGCTATGGCCCGGCGGCAGGGCCTATCGCCAGTATTTTTAGTTCAACGGGTATATTTTTAAATATCATTGCCCAAATTTTAGCGGCCATCGCCTTGATCGCGCCGATATTTCAGCTTAGTTCTTTTAACGCCGCCTTGATCGCCATAGTGCTGGTAATATGCTATGTTTATTTTGGGGGAGTGATCAGTACCGGCATTGTAGGAATTGTTAAGCTGGCTATCCTTTATAGTTCTTTGATTGTCATAGGCGTGCTGGCTTACCTCAAGGCGGGGGGAGCGGCCGGCCTCGCAGGCTCATTTCCCCCGTATCCCTGGTTCAGTCTTTTGGGCCGGGGATTTTCAACAGATATAGCCGCGGGCTTTTCGCTAATTGTCGGGGTGATGTCCACACAAACTTATTTGCAGGCGATGTTTTCCGGCAAAGATGTAAGAATATCCAGATTCGGCGCTTTGTGCTCAGGAATGCTTGTGCTGCCGAGTGGCTTGGCGGGAATTCTTGCCGGCATGTACATGAAATTGAACTACCCGGATATGCCTGCTTCTGAAGCCTTGCCGATGTTTGTGATCAACTATTTGCCCCCCTGGCTCGGCGGGATTGTCCTGGCTGTGCTATTAGTGGCCGTTGTAGGAACCGCCGCCGGTCTTACTTTGGGAATCAGCACTATGTTTACCAGGGATATTTACCAGAAATATATCAATACCCGGGCCGACGACCGCCAGATGCTGATGACATCAAGGATAGTATTGGTGACGGTGGTAGGTTTGACCATTCTCTTTGTCACCGGAAACCTGAAATCAATGATCCTGCAGTGGAGCTTTCTTTCCATGGGGTTGCGCGGAGCCTGCATATTCCTGCCACTGCTGGGGGCGATTTTCTTTAAAAAATTTGTCAGCCCCGTAGGCGGAGTTTTAGCCCTGGCGGTAGGACCATTGGCTGATTTGTTTTGGAAGCTAGCCGTTCCCCAAGGTATTGACCCGTTATACGCAGGTTTGCTGGCAAGCTTCATTGTTCTTTTGATTTGCTCCATATTGTTTCGCCGGCCAGATGTGCAAAAATAAACTAACCTGCTTTATTGCAGGTTAGTTTCATCAATACTTACATAAAGGGCGTTTTCGTTTTCATCATAAACAGCTGCGAATCTTCCCTTTTTGTTTATATCAAAATAATTGAAAAACCCTTTGGCAAAAACCTTTGTTTTTTTAACATTTAGCCCGTCTTTTGATGATTTGATTCTAATTGTGTTGCTATTCTTGTCATACGCTAATTCAACAGTTTCAGGTTTGTTTAATTTCTCGCGTGCTTTGTTGTTCATCACCAGGGAATTCTTTGACAATGATACAAGGGGTAATTTTTCAGCCCGTTCCCCTCTCGGCTTATAAATTTCAAATGCCATTTTTGGATAGACCACCTTTTGCTTTTTTTAGAAACTATTATATATAAGTCTTGTGATAATGTCAAATGTTAAGCTGTAATTTATTTATCAGCTATATATTATCTAGTTATTTGATATGTTCCATGTAAATTTTTCCGAAATCATGTTGCCGGACGTCAAATTATTTTTATTTTCATGAGAACTATCCTTAATGCTTTAATCTTGCAGAAGGTTGTAAAGGTTGTATTAATAACGGCATTTTATTCCCACTCTATTGTCGCCGGCGGTTTAGAAGTAATATCATAAACCACCCTGTTGATTGCCCTGATCTCGCTGACAATGCGGGAAGAGACAGTCTCCAGCACCTCGTAGGGAAGGCGGACCCAGTCGGCGGTCATGGCGTCCTGGCTATTTACCGCTCTAAGCGCCACAGTATAAGCATAGGTGCGCTCATCTCCCATTACTCCCACACTTCTCATGTCGGGCAGTATGGCGAAAGACTGCCAGATCTTCCGGTAAAGGCCGGCCTTTCTGATTTCTTCTTCAAATATCGCGTCCGCTTCTTGCAAGATCGCCACCTTTTCAGCGTTAACCTCGCCGGTTATGCGGACTGCCAGGCCCGGTCCGGGGAACGGCTGGCGCCAAACCACTTCTTCCGGCAGGCCCATCTCTTCGCCGAGCGCTCTCACTTCATCCTTAAACAGCCAGCACAATGGCTCAATCAATTTCAACCGCATTTCCTCCGGCAGTCCGCCCACATTGTGGTGCGACTTGATCACAGCCGCCGTGGCGGTGCCGCTTTCCACCACGTCGGGATACAGTGTTCCCTGCACCAGGAAATCTATTTGGCCCAGCTTGTCGGCTTCTTCTTCAAAAACGCGGATAAATTCTTCCCCGATGATTTTCCTTTTACGTTCGGGATCGGTTACATCTGATAATTTCGACAGGAAGCGCTCATGCACGTCAACCCCGATCAGGTTGATTTTAAATTTATCCCGGAAAACTTTCAGAACCCGCTTCGCCTCGCCTTTGCGCAGCAGGCCGTGATCCACAAAGACGCAGGTGAGACGGTCGCCCACCGCCTGATGGACCAGAACCGCCGCGACGGATGAATCCACCCCGCCGCTCAGGCCGCAAAGCACTTTCTTTTCTCCCACCTGCCGGCGTATTTCAGCCACGGCTTGTTCAAGAAAAGATGACATGGTCCAGAGACCGTGGCAGCCGCAAATGTCAAAAAGGAATTTTTTAAGTATATCCTGTCCTTTTGGCGTATGGACCACTTCCGGGTGAAACTGCACCGCGTATAAGTGCTGCTCCGTCCGAGCCATGGCCGCCACAGACGCCTTGCTGGTAGTCGCCGTGACAGTAAACCCCGGTGGTGGTGATTCCACCGTGTCGCCGTGACTCATCCAGCATTGTTCGGTTGGCTCCAGGCTTGAAAAAAGCTTGTCCCGCTCGAGCACGGTCAATTCTGTCTTGCCGTATTCCCGGTGCGCGGCAGGTGATACGACGCCTCCCAACTGGCGGCCCATCAGCTGCATACCATAACAAATGCCCAGTATGGGGATGCCCAGTTTATAGATGCCCGGGTCGCAGGAAGGAGCGCCTTCGCTGTAAACGCTGGAGGGCCCGCCGGAAAAAATAATCCCTTTGGCCCCCCTGGCGACAATATCTTCAAGTGGCGTTGAAAACGGCAGCATTTCACAGAACACCTTCAGTTCCCTGACGCGGCGCGCGATCAGGTGGCTGTATTGGCCGCCGAAATCCAGCACAATGATCATTTCTTGCTCATGCAGTGACATTTTGTTTTCCTCCACCGTAAATTTTCGGACTTAAGATCATGATATAAGGTAGGTTCCGGTAACGCTCGTTGTAGTCAAGGCCGTATCCGACCACAAATTCGTCGGGAATGGTGAAGCCGCAGTAATCAATATTAATATTCGCCGGTTTGAGCCGCCTGGACGGCTTGTCGAGCAGGGCGCATAATTTAATACTGGCAGGGTGGCGGGAGCTTAGGTTTTCCAACAGGTAATTCAGGGTCAAGCCGGTGTCGATGATGTCTTCCACGATCAGAACATGGCGGCCTGTAATACTCCGGTCCAAATCTTTTAGAATCCGGACCACCCCTGATGATTTGGTTGAGCTTCCATAACTTGACACAGAGATAAAATCAAAATAAGTCGGCACGGTAATTTTGCGCACCAGGTCGGCAAGAAACACCATGGCGCCTTTAAGTATGCCGACCACCAATATTTCTTTGCCCGCGTAGTCTTGTGAAATCCGCCTGCCTAATTCAGCTACCTGCAGCTCTAATTGCTCTTCTGTCAGCAATATTTTTTCACCGTCTGGATGCAAAGCCAACACCTCCCGGAGAAAATATGCTTTAAAATCCGGCATATTATAACAATATGTAATCGTCATGTCAATCGCCCCGTGAGCATTGTGTGCATCGTGTAATTATCGTTGTGATATCAAATAATATCTTCAGTAAAATAAAAGAACCCGTGTTGTCAGTAACGGGTCCTGAAATATTTAGTTTACATCAGGCGGTGTTATTGATATATTTTTGTCATAATCCCAAAAGCTCAAATTGATCTCGATACCGCTTTGGGGACTATTTTTATCCTTCGCCTGTATCGATGCCTGCTGAATCCGGTAATCTTCAGGATTTAACCAAATCCTGTAAAAAAAGTCGGTTAACCGGAGTTCAAGGAAAGGATCCTGCAGGGTGGGGCGGATTTCCATTTGCAGCATTCTTTCACCGTTTACTTTTACGAGACCTTTATACTTCAGCTCAATGATATCTTTAAAATTAAAATAGGCTAATGGGTTCAGTTCGGCATAAAAGATCTCCATATCCGAGAGCTTGTTCCCGGACAAAGAAACCCACTGGCCGGAAGGTTGGTCTTTAAAATATGAACTGTTCCCCACCTGGATGAAATCAACTGGTGTATTCATGATGGCGCCTCTTATCTGCACCTGGTCGGGAGCTACTCTCTCGCCTTCAACCTGGCTGAAAAAGTCTATATTTGCTTTGCCGCTTGCGGTTAGCCTGGTTTCTGCCTGGTAGCGGAAACTCCCGCTGGCAATTGTTCTTTCCAGTCCGGTCTTGAGCATCTCCTGGGGAGGCGCTTTCACGGTGCCGCGGGATTTAATGGTAATGTGCGCCAAAACGCAAAGCAGTAAAATAAAAAATACCGCCAGCAAAATAATAGAAATTCTTTTATTTAATACAACCCAGCAAGGACGACGCAATACGCCAACTCCCGTCTATTTGTCGTATTTATTTAATATACTTTTTAACCCGGTGGAATATGACACATAGAAACGTTCAATAGTATAAATAATTAGAAAAACCGTCTTTGGAGGAATACTATTATGGATATTAAAGAAATGCAAAATGAAGTGGACCAATGGATTAGCCAGTTTGAAGAAGGCTATTGGAATCCACTCTCCATGCTGGCCCGTCTAACTGAAGAGGTCGGCGAATTGGCGCGCGAAATAAATCACCAATATGGGGAAAAAACCAAAAAACCGGATGAGCCGATCGGAGACCTGGCCCTTGAACTGGCTGACATATTGTTTATCCTGATTTGCTACTCCAACTCATTAAATATTGACCTGGAGGACGCCTTTAAGCGGGTGATGGCCAAGTACCGGTACCGGGACAGTGAGCGCTGGACCAGAAAAGACAATACTTGATATATATGTCGTTATATGTCGTTGTATTTTTATCACTATTATAATACAATTTAACAGTATTGCGTAATAATATTGCTATTCTTGCTAATAAAGACACCGGCGTTGTGCTTCAGTGCCTGTTTAATGAGGAGGTTTACTTTATGGCGACGATAATGCCTTTTAAAGGCTTACGCTACAACCAAGGAAAAATTAAAAAAATGAACGAGGTGGTCACCCCGCCTTATGATGTTATTGACCCTGATGCTCAAGACCGCTATTACAAGCGTCATTCATACAACATTATCCGCCTGGAGTACGGAAAAACTTATCCGGGAGACAATGAAGCAAATAACCGCTATACGAGAGCAGCTGAGGATTTTGGCGCTTGGATCGGAGAAGGCATTCTCGTTTCCGAAGCTGAGCCGGCCCTATATCTCTATGAGCAAGGGTTTGTTGCCGGCGGGCAAAAGAAAATTCGCAGCGGCTTCATTTGCGGGGTTAAGCTTGAACCTTACGATAAAGGTATCGTATTGCCTCATGAAGAAACCATACCCAAGCACAAGGCAGACCGCCTGGACTTGATGCGTGCCTGCAAGGCTAATTTCAGCCCGGTTTTCGGTTTGTACGCCGATAAAGAAAAGAAAGTGGAACAAGCATTGCGCGAAGCGGTAAAAGGGGCGCCGCCGGATATAGACTTTACGGATGAAATTGGCGAGACGCACCGGATGTGGGTAATTACTGAGAAGACAGTGATCAGCAAGGTGCGGCAAATAATGGCCGATAAACAGATCTTTATTGCCGACGGCCACCATCGATACGAAACTGCTTTGAATTATAAAAAAGAAAGAGAAGCGCCGAATACGCAAAGTGAGCCCGCCTACTGTTACATGATGATGACCCTGGTAAATTTATACGACTCCGGATTAGTAGTCCTGCCCACTCACCGGCTGATAAAAAATGTTGCTGGTTTGGATATCAGCCGGCTGATCAGTAAGGTTAAGGACAGTTTCATGGTGGAGGAACACCGCCTGGGACCGGACGGGAGCGGTTTGCAGGAACTCATAAAACTCATGGCCGAGCGTGGACAAGTATCCTCCACACAGGCCGCCCTTGCTTCTCGCCCGCATGTTTTCGGCTTATATGCCGGGGATAATATTTTTTATTTATTGCAGCTAAAGAGCGAAACAGGACTTTCTCAAATAATGCCTCAAGAGAAGTCTCCCGCCTGGCAGGGACTGGACGTTTCCATACTGCACACGCTGGTTATTGACAGGCTTTTAGGTATTGGCGGCGAGCTTATGGCAAGAGCTGAACATATTACGTATACTCGTGAAGAAGAAGCCGCCCTGTCCCTGGTGGACAAAGGAGAATGCCAGCTGGCCCTGTTCTTGAACCCCACTTTGGTGGAGGAGGTCACCAAAGTGGCAAACAACGGTGAAAAGATGCCGCAAAAAAGCACTTTCTTCTACCCGAAACTGATTACAGGTCTGGTGATAAACCAGTTATAGCATGCCATTTGCATACGGGCGATAGCGGCCGATTGATTCCCCTATATAACCCTGTTTATCTTGCCTTTTGGGCGCCTGTATGTTAGAATATGTTTAATAGGTTGCGGGGGTGTAGCTCAGCGGGAGAGCGCTTGACTCACATTCAAGAGGCCACTGGTTCGAAACCAGTCATCCCCACCAGTAAAACCGCTATCTGTAGGGATTGGCGGTTTTTTTATTTTCTCAGAAATCGTTGAAAATCGCCTAAAATTTTGTCGGTGACTAACACGTGACACACAAAAAAAACCCAAAAAACGGGAGTTATTAGCTCCCGTTAAATCATTTTTATGGCTTTTTTCAATTGCCTCGTTAGTTGACACCATTTTAAAAACCCAACGCGAGGTAGGGATTCAATTAAATACCAACTATAGCCTGTTATGAAAGATTAAATAAATTAGAACGGGAAGTAAGTGAGCTAAAAAACATCATAAAGAATCGCTCTTAAGCACTAAATCAAGATTCATCATATTACAAACTTTGGTGAACGAGTCAAACCATTCTGTTTGAACATAAATGCTTTTATCAATATTATCTAGTGCTCTCAGTTGATTCATCACTTTAGAGAATTCTAACAGACTATTGCGAGTTAATGTGTACCAAGGCTTCAATACAGGTTTTTGTAAAGCGAGCGGAAGAAAAAATAAAGCTTGTCATACGAAAGCAAACTATAAGTGAAGGGGTAATTTATAAGCAGCCCGGTTAGGGCTGCCTTTCTATTCCGAGGCGGGTTTTTAATCCTTCTTGGAGGACCTGAGAAAAATTAACCCCAGCTTCATCACCAAGGACTTTGAGATATTTAGGAATTGATACGTTGATTCTCATAGTGGTTAAATCGTTTGCTTTGCGGTATTTTGCAAAGTCGATGTCCACCCACGTAACAAGTTCATTAGCTTTATGCAGAGGTTCAGAAGTGGACGGTTCTGGGATTATGCGTCCGTCGTCTTGCTCGCATATTCCCCAAAGGCCAATAGCGTCGCGTGCCATATAAATTGCTTCTGCCAGGTCTTTACCTTGTGTATTAATATCGAGGTCAGGAACAGTTACAACATATCCCGAATTGGTGGGGGTAAGGATTACAGGATATACTTTTGTCATCTAGCAACACTCTCCTTTATGGTAATAGGCTGAGGGCTATTTCAGCCCTCGCCGCTTGATTAACTTATACACATTAGATGTGTATAAGTCAACACATTTTTATGAGATAGTTTATAATTTTTTAATATTTGGAGCCCGTGAGGCTCTTTTTGTTTGGGGTTGATTCGATGCCACAACGACCCTTGAAACCTTGCCGGCAGCCGGGTTGTCCGAACCTGACTGACAGAGGTTACTGCGATAAACTTGTCCATGACGGAAATCCAGAACTTTATCAGCTGGTACCAGAGTAAAGCATCCGGCGGCGTGGGAGCTCCGTTCTATACCTTCAGCAAAACCCCAATATCACCGTACACCAGTAGAATGGATTATTTGGTTTTTAATCAGATTGTTTGCTGGAAGGTAAATCAGTATTAGTTATCTGGTTAATGAAAGCCCTGCTCTTCGGAGTGGGGTTTTTGTTTTTGGGGGATAATAAATTAAAGCATTCAGTAAATGGAGGTCTATCTATGCTCTTCGCACTACCGTTAGTGAGATCGGAATGGAACAGTAACCCTGTTTTTGGCGACAACGGCCTGATTATATTGTCAGTAATTTTCGCAGTTGTAATCTTTGTTGCGGTGCTTTACTTCATAGCGAAGCGAAAGATATTGAAAAAATAATTTCATTATGCTCTGTGGTGGGGCGTTATTATTTGGTTCACAAAACCTTCAAATTATTTTCATGGAAATCACAGCCGGCATTCAGCTTGCTTTCAGCAAACAGTGTTAATATAAACCAACAGAACCGAATGATAAAAATAACCGGCCAATTGCCGGATTACATACTGAATTTTCTCTCTCCTTGTACCCGTCTATTAAGGCGGGTTTTTGTTTTGCCGGGCTGCCTTCCAGGCTACAGCGCCGTAAGCCAGAGCCGCCGCGCTACCGGTGCGAGACGGAGCAGGGGTTGGTGTGCGATTTGGCGAAGGAGCGGGTTGGGTGGGTGAACTACTACTCCAGCTCCAGAGGGTCCATCCCATACCCATCGTATATATAACAGGACCACTACAGAGCAAAAGCATGACCATCTGATGGATGTTGAAACCGGACCGCCAATACCGATCCAATGGGGGCATGTACACTATTTTAGCGGAGTAACCAGTATTAACGGTATTCGCCCGCATTCACACCAATTTGGAAATGTTACAAGCCCTTCAAGATGAGATAGCCACCTTATAAACCACTCTTCCTGAAGGGCTTTTTCTTCCCTTTGCAGGACAACCTCCTCTCCCCGCCGAACTACTCCCCGGGGCGATCCCATGACCCGCCAACAACTTATGCATAACGTCTTTATGATAAGTAACTCTTTAACTACAGTTTTATTGAATATAATATAATGTAAAATATTATTATTCTGGATTGCAACCGTTAAGGTCCTTAAGGAGAGTAAATGTTAGATTATAGAGGGAGGAATCAATTTGAATAATAAAATTAAAATAAACGAGGAAAAAAGACAGGAAATGATTTCAGCAATTCAAACCTATTTTCTCAATGAGAGGGAGGACAAATTGGGAGATTTAGCTGCATCTCTCATCTTAGATTTCTTTATAGAGAAACTAGCGCCAGAATTTTATAACCAAGGTGTTTATGATTCATATATTTATATGTCCGATAGAATTGAGGACTTATTAGGTATTCAGAAATACTAATAATTTAATTTCTTTTCGCAGGAAAGGGTGCCGCTAAACGGCATCCTTTTTTGTTTGTATCTTTTCCTAACCCTTACAAAATATTCCTTTGACTAGTCTTTCAATAGCAGACCCCAGAAACCCACCTGTTACTCCGCCTAAAATCCCGCAGAATATTGGACCGATACCGTAACTATATATAACGCCCAATGTTCCTCCCATTGCAGACCCCACAAAAAACCCGTTATATTGTGTGTTGGTAAATATTCTGCCTTTTTCAGCCTGGCTAAGACCATGGTTAATCTCCATGGCCCTGTTATAAGCCTGCCAGATGGAATAGGCGTATATGCACGGATAAAACAACATCCACTGAAAATTAGCCACGTCGGAAGCATTCTGAAACTGTCCTCTTAATGAATACAAGATAGATAGATTTATGCCTGCTTTTACACTGATTATTAACTCCAATACAACCAGTAATACACCGATGAGGTAATCACCGATATAAAGCTGCCCAAAACCAGGTATGGCTGTCGACCATAAAGCCGACATCAAGGGTGAACGGTATTTCCTCATTTCCGCTAACCCCCGAATCCCAATATCTCCTTTATTATTAACGTTCCATTGAATCCTAATCATCAGTTGAGGCTAAGCGCTTCCGAGAATTATCACAGGAACTAACGCCAAAAAATTTTTTCATTATCATGACATTATCTCTCAAGGAGATTTATCAGTTGGTGTCGAAAGAATTAGCTTATGGCAAGGTTAATATTGGAAATGCCAAGAGGAGTGTTTTTTATGATTAAAGATTCAGCAGCAGGGGTGATCGCTGGTTCATATTTTACCGCGCTGACTAAATTATTAAGTTCTAATCAAAACATAGCTGTGAACATAATTAATTCAATTCCCGCCGGAATAGCTATCACTACAGATCTCACATGCAAAGAAATAAGACACAACCGGAAAGCGGCTGAATTCCTTAGAATTCGGCCTTGGGATAGCCTTTCTCATACCGTTTGCGAAGAGCGGTCTGTGAAATTAATTCATAATGGGAAAGAACTTACTCCCGCAGATCTGCCGATTCAGCGGGCTTGTTGGAATGGTGAGGTAGTAAAAGACTTTGAGCTTGAATTTATCTGGGACGACGGAGTTCGTAAAATCTCTGTATGGAATTCCAGTCTTTTATATGATGAAAGAGGTTCTATTATAGGAGCCATCGCTACCTTTGAGGACATCACCAAATACAAACTGGCCGAGGAAAAAAACCATCTTCAAAAAGCGGTGCTGGATGGGATCAACCGGATTTTTCATGAGGCTCTTGCTTGTGAAACCAGGGAGGGACTGGGAAAAATCTGCCTGCAAGTAGCTCAGGAACTGACTCAGAGCATGTTTGGTTTTATCGGTGAGGTAGACTCCGCCGGTGATTTAGACAATATTGCCATCAGCGACCCTGGGTGGGCCGCTTGCTGGATGCCCAGCGGCAGTAGCCGCGGGCAACTGCCTAAAGACTTGAAAATACACGGCATCTACGGGCGGGTACTCCGTGACGGTAAATCCATATTCACTAATGAACCTGCCGCGCATCCGGACAGTAGCGGCCTGCCGGAAGGTCATCCTCTCCTGCATTCTTTTATTGGGGCGCCCCTGATTCACAGCGGCGGGATAATCGGAATGATCGGATTAGGTAACAGGGAAGGCGGCTATAGTCTTCAGGAAGTGGAAATCTTAGAGGCCTTAAGTGAGGCCATAGTTCAAGTTTTGCTGAAAAAACGGGCGGAGGATGCTCGCCTGGAAGCTGGCCGTTTAGCAGAGAAGCGTGCTAACGAGCTTGACGCCGTAATCATGTCCATGCCCGATGGTCTCACTATCTACGATAAATTTGGAAACCGAATCTTCGCAAATGATTTTTCAAGAAATCTTTGCGCAGATCGGGTGAGGGCATCTGAGACATTAACTGCCGAAGGAAAGGTGCTTGCTTTTGAAGAATTACCGGTGCAGCGTGCCTTGAAAGGAGAGGTCGTAAGAGATTATGAACTGGTTTTTAACAGCGAAGCAGGCGAGTGTACGTATGTATCGATCAACTGCACACCTATACGCGGCAGTAACGGTGAAATAACCGGAGCAGTAGCCACGCATAGGAATATCACCGAACGAAAACAGGCAGAGGAAATGCTGAAGCTGCATCAGCAGCAGCTTGAGAAACTTGTGCGGGAACGTACGCGAGAACTGAAGGAAGCTAACCTGCAGATAACTTATATTCTTGAAAGCATAAAAGACCCTTTTTTTACTTTGGACAACCAATGGAGATTTATTTATGTGAATCATCAGGCGCAAGAACAGTTTTCTTATTTTGGAAACCTGATCGGGCAAAACATCTGGTGCAAGTTCCCCAAAATGGTGGGCTCCATTTTCTGGAATAAGTATCATGAGGTGATGAACAATAATAGACCCCTTGTTTTTGAAGTGAAAACTTCAGATACAGGGTTATGGTCGAAGGTTAGCGTCTACCCGTTTGGAGAAGGAATTTCTGTACTTTTCCAGGATATAACTGAACGTAAGTTGGCAGAAAAAAATCTCCGTCTGTCCGAGGAACGATTCTGCAAGATATTCCAAAACAGCCCTGATTCGATCGCCATTATGCGCATGAGGGATAACCGTTATATAGATGTAAACCAGAAGTTCCTGGAGCTTACCGGGTACACCCGTGCAGAGGTTTTAGGCGGCACGCCTGTAAAACTGCGTCTATGGGTCGAGAATAAGCATCACACGGAATCCCTTTTAAAAGAATTAAGTGAAAAAGGAGAAATTCATAACGTTGAATATAAAATCAGGACAAAATCCGGTAATATAGTCACCGTATTATTATCAGCTGTAATAATGGACCTTAGCGGTGAAGCATGCCGGATAACCTTGATGAGAGATATGACCAAAGAAAAGAAAATGGAAGTCGAAATGGCCCGTCTGGACCGGCTGCACCTCGTTGGAGAAATGGCTGCCGGCATTGGTCACGAAATTAGAAATCCGATGACAACCGTGAAAGGGTTTCTCCAATTGCTGTCCAAAAAAAAGGAATTGGTAAAACATATTAGACATTTTAATCTTATGATAGAAGAACTGGACAGGGTGAACTCAATAATTACTCAATTTCTATCGTTGGCAAAAAATAAGGTTGTGGATATGAAAAAGGAGAATATAAAGACAATAATCGAAACAATTTTCCCATTGATTCAAGCCGACGCCATAAAGCAGGATAAAAATATTGAAACAGCTTTAGATGACGTGCCTGAAATAATACTGGATGAAAAAGAGTTTCGCCAGTTGCTCCTTAACCTTATTCGTAACGGACTGGAGGCAATGTCCCCTGGCGGGAAAATAACAATCAAAACATTTATCGAAAATGGAGAAATAGTTTTAGCCGTTCAGGATGAGGGAAAAGGCATTTCACAGGAAATACTTGATAAAATCGGCACCCCGTTCCTGACCACGAAAGATAATGGCACCGGTCTGGGGCTTGCAACGTGCTACAGCATAGCAAACCGGCACAACGCTATAATTGATATAGATACAAGTCCCAGCGGCACAACCTTCTTTGTCAGGTTTAAAGCCAGTTAGAAACTGCCTGAAGGGAATATGCCTCTTATGTTGAATTAGATAATATGGGAGGGTATATAAAGTGAATGATTTAAAAGAAAATATGCTTGATGAATTTAAATACCGTGAAAGAGTTACAGCTTTCATTGATATATTAGGGTTCCGGAAAAAAGTTAACGAGAGCTCTCATGATCATGAAAAAACGCTTCGAATTTGTTCAGCGTTAAAATTTTTAACATATGATTATAAGAAATATAATGACTTTTGTAATAGTACTGATGAGTTTGTTAAAAGTGGCAGGAGAGTAACGGCTTTTTCGGATAGTATTGTCATATCATATCCCAAGAAAGAGGAAACGATGGTTTTTCTTTTGTTGGATGTCATGTTGTTGCAGGCTCATTTGGCGTTTCTTGGTTTCATGCTTCGTGGAGGGATTGTCTGCGGAAAGCTGTTCCATAGTGGCAATATAGTTTTCGGCCCTGCTTTAGTTAAAGCTTATGAGTTGGAATCAAAGGCTGCAATTTACCCGCGTATTATAATTGAAAGAAAGTATTTAGAAGAATATGATTTTAATATGCAATATTTACACCCTAAATTATGTGAAGTACATCCGAATCTTAAAAAACGAAAACATCTTGCCCATTTAGTGAAAAAAGATAACGATGGTTTATACTATGTGGATTTTCTTTTGGTTTGCAGAAGCGAAATTATAGAAAAACTATTAATTCTATGTGATGAAATGCTTAATAGCACTGAAGAACCAAATGAAATTGGTAAAGTAAACTGGTTAATAAATTATATTCGAAGTTATGAGGAACTTCCTTCAGCGCTCACGTCTACAACGCCAAGTGCGTAAAGCTGAAGCTGAAGGGAAAAAGGTTGTGCTAAATAAACAGGACTATGGTCCTATTTACAACAATATCAACGTGAAAATAATTTTCATCTTTAAAAAAGCTGTCGAGGATACAGTATATGATGTTTTTCTGTCAGGCGGAAACGCGTTGCTTGTTCTTCCGATAAGCAGAGAGCGCCTGTTAGATGAATTCTCAAAAACAGATACCAGGCCGCTTTCTCCCGCGTGGTAAGTCATAAGTTCATTTTTTCTTTTGCCTTTACAAGCGAAACGATGAAATCATTTACCGGTGTGCTTACTCCGTGTTTCTTCCCCATTTCCACGACGGCGCCGTTTAACGCGTCTATTTCCGTCCTCCTGCCTCTCTGGATGTCCTGCAGCATCGACGGGTGGTGCGAGGCGGTGGCGGGTAATAATTTTTCATAAAAATCCTTCAGATAAGCCTCCGGATTAGGCCACAGGACCTCCTGACCTATTTTCTCCAGCAGGGCGAAAATCTCCCTGATAACGCTTTCCATTAACTTCCTGGAGTGCTCCACTTCGCCCAACCTTCCGTAATTTACTTCAAGAATGGCTCCCATGGAATTCAAGGCCGAGTTATAAATTATTTTACCCCATATATACTTCATCACCTGTTCCGAAAACCTGGTGGGGATTCCCGCTTCTCTGAAGACACCGGCAAGCGTCTCCATCTTATATTGATCAATTAAGTTTTTCGGTGATCCCAGAATAACGTCGTCGGCTATGACCGTTACCTTTGAAGCTCCGGGGCCGGTTGTTTCCGCGCCGAAAATTACCCGTCCAAGGATCAACCGGTGCTCAAGGATATGTTTGGCCGCCGCTTCGAAGTTTCCGTAACCGTTTTGGGCAAGAACGACATATGTGTCAGGTGACAGGATCCCGGCAATTTCCGCGGCCGCCTTTTCCGTGTCGTATGATTTAACTGTGACTAGAACGAGGTCGAAGTCACAGACGCTGATTTTATCCACACCGGTTACTATTTCGTCCAGCATGGCGTGATGTTCGCCCCAGATGCCGGTGACCCGAACGCCCTTCTCCCGAACCGCTTCCTGGACGGGCTTTCTCGCCAGACCGGTGACCCGGTGTCCTTTTTGCTTCAGTAAACACGCGTAGACAGTGCCAAGAGCGCCGAGTCCAAAGATCAGGATATTCATTCTTGCTCTCCTCGTAAGTTGATAATGTGAGACTTCTCCAAAATATGCTAAAATCCTTTTTGAACAATATGTAAAACCTACTCCCCGGCAAGAATTTCAGTTAATAAAACGACGCATGACAATTCTTGAGAATCTTCATAGCTAATGCGGCAAGTCCTCTTTACCAGGCCCATTCCTTCAACGTACCAATCCTCCCCTTTGCTGAAGAATGGCGCCGGACCCCACTCGGAATACAAAGATTGCCGTGCTGCGGTACACTCTTTCTCCCATATTACTTTCGCCGCCTGAACGTCCTGTCCCAGGATGTTTATTTTTTCCAAACCCATGTATTGGCAAGCGCATTTATACTCTGTAATGTTGTTATAGCTGTCTATGGTTTTATATTGGCTGACCCAAATACCGCCGGGTGATTGCCTCTGAAAAACAAAATTGGTTCCTGCTATAGTTTTTTCAATACTGCCTTCACCGTTCGCTAATGCGAAACCGCTTTCAGACCCTACGATAGTATCTTCATTAACTTGATATATCGCATAGTCTTGAGAGCCGTCTTTGTTGTTATGAGTCTGCCGGTATATTCCGGGGGCCGGTTCTTGCCAATCGGTAACAAAATCATAGTAATGGCTGTTGTTTAAAAATGACGTGTAGCTATATCTGCCGCCTATGTGAGGAATGATGTGGTCTATGGTGAATTCGCCGGCGTCGTTTGTCTCCGCGTTATTAATGGAAGCGGTGAAAAGCAAATGAATTATGATGAAACATGAAAATATACAAAATGATAAACGAAATCTCAAAAGAGATACCCCCTCCCGGTTCATTTCCAAAATTAACCATATAAAGATTATACCACCATAGTAAAGAAGCATACAGCGTCTTCTAAAGAATATATTTCTCGACACAATGCGATAACTATTGCCAATATTCTAATTTTTTTCCATTGTTAGAAGGTAATGCTTAATATATGTCGTATATTTATATAACAGGGAGATGATTGATTTTATGGGTATGATTGATGCCGCCAGGAAAACTCTTTCAATTTATCCGCTCGTTGAGAGTCATTGCAGGAGAGTTGCCAATCTGACATTCGCAGTTTCTTCGCTTCTGAGTGTGCCCAATCATAAAAAAATAACCTTGGCGGCTTACCTGCATGATTTAGGGAAAACAACGTGGCCGACTGAATTATTTACCAAATACCCGATAGATTCTTCTGATTGGGCTTTGATCACGGCTCATCCCATTGTGTCTGTAAATATACTTGATGAGATATGGCCAAAATCACCTGAATACATTAAAGCCCTTGTGCGTGGCCATCATGAGAGACCCGGCGGCGGCGGTTATCCCGACGGCCTTATGGAACCGACTTTAGAGATGCTGATAATCGGCGCTTGTGATGTCTACGATGCCATAATCAATAGGCGGGAATTCATTCCCGGCAAAGCGTTGTCCCCCGAGTTCGCCTTGTCACAGGTGGAGCAGTTCGCGCCGGCGCCGATAGTGGACGCGTTAAAAAAAGTGGTGCAAAAATAATTGCTGATAATAAAAGAAGAATGCCTTTAAACGGCATTCTTCAGGCTGAGAAAATCATAACCCAACTTTGTCAGGCTGCATATTTTGCTTTTTCCTTCGGTGTTTACGTCCACTATGCCAAGTGCGTAAAGCTGCATGACGACGTGGTCCAGCACGGCTCTTTTTACTTTAGCGGTCAGCGATAAATCCTCTTTGTTCATGGGACCTATGTCTTCCAAGGATTTTATCACTCTTTCCGCTTCCTCAGGCAAACGGCTCTGGACCCCGTGAAAGTATTCCACCAGTGATAAGTACATAATTTAAACTCCTTTCCCAAATAGTCATTAATAGTATTGTCATTTACTCAACCAATTAAACATTTCTTAATATTAGACTTTAAAAATATTGAAGTAATTGAAAAAGTAGCACCTTTCGGAAGAAAACTGGAGGAAAGCTAATAAATATTGTCGAAATTGGTTGGAATATTGTAGAAAATTTATCTAGCTTATGGCAGGATATTGATGGCATTTGTAGAAGTATCAATGAAAATTTACGTTAATGAGAGCAGATAGACAGATGGAAAAGATATTGTTGTTTTTTATGCAGGGTATTCCTGAGGTAATGGGTATTGTGGCTTTTAGTTTGGCTTTGGCCAGGGTGCCGCTTCGCTGGGGGATCATAGCGCTGGCCGGCACGTCACTGACCATAATAATTTATGTGATTAGATCCGTACAAATAACTTTTGGCATCCATACAGTTGCAGCTATATTGCTATTGGCTGTATTTATCATTAAAACCACCCGGACTATACCAAAGTATAGTTTTGTTGCTGCTCTTGCGAGTCTTACTACCTTAATAGCGTTGGAATTGATTATAGAAAAATTGTTTCTTTTCATCACAAAACTTGATCAACAGGTTTTCATGTCAAATTACTTGTTGTGGAAATTGGTTGGTTTGCCGCAGGCCATTTTAATGATTTTATTTGCCGTGATAATTTCAAAGTATACAGCACCCGACAGTGACGCGTGGAGAATATGAGTTGATTTCTCTAAAATTATAAAAGTTAAAGTGGGTTGAAAGATGGAAAAGACACTATTGTTTTTTATGCAAGGTATCCCTGAGATAATGGGTGTTGTGGCTTTTGGTCTGGCTTTGGCCAGGGCGCCGCTTCGCTGGGGGATCATAGCGGTGGCCGGCACGTCACTGACCATAATAATTTTTATGATAAGATCTCTGCCTTTGAGTTCTTTTGGTCTTCATACAGTTGCTGCTGCATTGATTTTGGCCCTTTTTATTATAAAAGCCACCAGGACTACACAGTTAAATAGTTTTATTGCCGCATTCGCGAGTTTTACTACCTTGGCGATGTTGGAATTGGTGATAAATAAATCATTTATTTCTATCACAAATCTAGATCAACAGGTATTCTTATCAAATTACTTATTATGGAAATTAATTACTCTGCCACAGGCGATTCTGATGATTTTATTCGCCTTAATAATTTCAAAATTTAAAAAACCTGATAAAGACGCGTGGAAAATATAGACTAGGCATGGGAGGAGGTGAAATGTTATGAAACACAAATTATTTGCTTTTGCGGTCACAATGCTGTTGCTGCTCGCGAGTATAACATCAGCTTCCGCTTGTGGTGTGGGGTCTTACCAACCGGAGGTGCCTGAGTCGCTAAGAAGATAGCCGATTAGTGTAAGGAGGTGGTTTCCCCCCACCTCCTTACACATCCTAATGCGTATAAGCAAGAGGTGATAATTGATATGGCTAGTGAAATAGAAGAAAGACAAAAAGAATCAATTAATCATTTGTCAATCATGCATATTTTTTGCATCATTGTCGCATTGTTAGGCGTATTATTATATGGTAATAATATCAACCCCTATAATACGGGCAGTATTTGCTTTTATATGTCATTAAATTTCATATGGCTAATCATTCTGTTATATAAATTGGAAAAACATTTAGTACAAAAGAACGGGAAATATTTATCATTGTTTAATGCTATATATATAAGTTTTCCGCTGTTTATAGCGATAACAACTTTGTTCATCGAAAATGAAAATATTTTTTACCTGAAAGTAATTTTTATCCTTCCGGTCTTATTCGCCGCCTCAGTTATGGGCAAGCGGGCCGGCATGGTGATGTCCACTGTTTGTTCATTTTTTATAGTCGCTTATGAAATCATCGCCAAAGGCGACCCTTTCTTTCAAGCCTTTGAATCCAGTTTAATCATGATCAGTATCATGTACATAGTCGGCTGGTTTGTCGGCGTGCTGATAGATAATGATGTACAGTACCAGGAGCAGTTAAAAGAAAACATATTGTCTCTCAATGAGGAGATTAAGCACAGAAAACAAGTGGAGCAGCAATACCGGAAGCTGTCCAGTGTTGTTGAGCAAAGCCCAAACATTATTATAATTTGCGATACCGAGGGTAAAATCGAATATGTTAATCCGACATTTACTCAAATAACGGGCTATTCGTACGATAATGCCATCGGAAAAGAGTTAAAGCCCGGCGGGTATGATCCGGGCAAATTCAAACAATTATGGGAGTTGGTTAAAACAGGCGAAGTGTGGCAGGGTGAGTTCTGCAACAAAAAGAAAAACGGTGAAGAATATTGGGAATCCGCCACTATTTCGCCTTTTCGGAACTCCGAGGGCGTCATTACTCACTTTTTAAAAATCGCGGAAGACATCACCGAGCGCAAAAAAGTTGAGAAGGAAATGGAGCGGCTGGAGCGGTTGCACCTGGTCGGCGAAATGGCCGCCGGTATCGGCCATGAAGTAAGAAACCCAATGACCACAGTGCGTGGTTTTCTGCAAATGCTTCGCAGGAAAGATGAATTTGTTAACCATATGAAATACTTGAATCTGATGGTTGAAGAACTGGATAGAGCAAATTCGATAATAACGGAGTACCTTTCTCTGGCCAGAAACAGGGTGGTAAACTTCAAAATGCAAAATCTGAATTCAATATTGGAAGCCTTATTGCCTTTAATCACGGCAGACGCGATGAACTCCGATAAAAATATTATAATGAAGCTTGGAGAAATATCGGATCTATTCCTTGACGAGAGGGAAATGCGCCAGCTTATTTTAAACCTTGCCCGCAACGGATTTGAATCAATGTCTTCCGGCGGGATTTTAACTGTCGGGACATTTATGGACGGCGACGAGGTGGTTTTATCGGTGCAAGATCAAGGCCAGGGCATTGAAGCCGCTGTGCTTGATCGAATCGGCGATCCCTTCTTTACCACCAAAGAAAATGGGACAGGCCTGGGACTGTCTGTGTGCTACAGCATCGCGGCCCGGCACAACGCAACCATCAAGATAAAAACCGGCTCCGCGGGATCAATTTTTTTAGTAAGATTTAAGCCGGGCCGCGATAAAGAGGTGCTTTCGGGCACAGCGGCGAAAACCGTGTTAATGTGATATTTGTCTAAATTCTTAATATGGTTCTATATTTAAGAGCCGTAATTCCTTTCCATAACAGGAAATTACGGCTTTTTTTATATTCTATAAATTTTCTTAAAATTTGAAAGGATTTTCGGGTTTGGTGTCGAATTATTCCATGGTAAAAGTTTGGTAAAAGTTGCGTGAGGGGAAAAAATTATCAACGAGGTGATGCAGTGATTAAAAGAAAATTTTCAATTTCCTTAATTGTCTGTTTGCTTGTCACATTTCTTACGGCCACAGCGGTGTACGCGGAACAAACGCTTTTGAAGCAGGGCGCGTCCGGAGACGATGTGTTAAGAGTTCAAACAAAATTACAATCCTACGGTTATTACACCAGCGCGCTGGATGGGGATTTCGGCCCCGCTACATATAACGCGGTTGTAAGGTTTCAAGCGGACTGCGGGCTGGCGGTTGACGGCATCGTTGGACCGGCAACAATGCGGGCTTTGGAGCGGTTCAACCCCGCTAATGTTACTGCAAGCCGCGGATCGTCCGGAGACAGGAAAGGACAAAGCGTAGTATCTTTTGCGGAGGGATTTTTAGGCACGCCATATGTCTGGGCGGGCAGCTCGCCAAGAGGTTTCGACTGCTCGGGATTTACCAGTTACGTATATGGCCAGTTTGGAGTTAGCTTGCCCCACGCGGCTGATAGGCAGTTTAACGAAGGCTATCAGGTGAGCCAGCTGAAAGCGGGAGATTTGGTGTTTTTCAGCACGTATGAGAGAGGCCCGTCGCACGTGGGGATTTATATAGGGGACAACCGGTTCATTCATGCCAGTTCCAGCGGCGGCAATGTTTGTATAAGTTCATTGTCCAGTTCTTATTACAGCGCGAGGTATTTAGGCGCGCGTCGTGTAATGAGCTAACTAACAAGTAAACTGCGGTATAAACCCGCTTCCTTAAAAGGAGGCGGGTTTTTTAATGATGGGGTCAGCCCTTGACATTGGACAACTTTTCAGGTTAGCCAGCTAACCTGAAAAGTTGTCCAATGTCAAGGGCTGACCCCTTAAAATAAGTTTGTTTTATTAAATGCTAATATATCATAAAATTTATGAATTTATTCTATAAGGTAGTTGTATGGTAAGATAACTGTAGTAACTGCAGTATTAATTAATTTCTTCTGATTGGAAGGTGGCTGTATTGCGCCCGGAGTCTATGAAGATTTTCGATGATTTGCGCGGTCAGAACATGGTTGTTCTGGAAAACGCCAAGCAAAGCGGCAGGAAAGTTGTGGGCATGTACTGCGCTTATTGCCCTCAGGAGCTGGTCCTGGCGGCCGGAGCCATACCGGTGAGTCTCTGCGGGACCAGGGATGAGCCGATCGCGGACGCGGAAAAAGTGCTGCCCCGCAACCTGTGTCCCTTGATCAAGTCCAGCTTCGGGTTTGCCATCACCGGCAAGTGCCCTTATTTTTATTTTTCCGATTTCGTTGTCGGCGAAACGACTTGCGACGGCAAAAAAAAGATGTTTGAGCTTTTGAAGCAGTACAAGCCCATGCATATTATGCACCTGCCCCAGGGGGCGGACCGGCCGGGCGCCCTGTCCTGGTGGAAGGAGGAATTGTTGCTGCTGAAGGAGCGGCTGGAGGAAGAACTTGGCGTGACGATTAGCGACGACAACCTGCGGGAAGCTGTAAAACTGGCGAACAGTGAACAACGGGCCGTTAAAGAACTGCACGAGTTGAACAAGCTGGATCCGGCTCCCCTGTCGGGGCTTGATTTGCTGACAGCCACTTTTATGAAGGGGTTTAATGTCAATAGGTTTGAAGGAATCGCGCTGGTCAACCGGTTGATTGACGAAGTGAAAGAAGTGATCGAGCGGGGAGGCTCGCCTTTCCGGGCGGGCACGCCGCGCATTTTGCTGACCGGCTGCCCGGTGGGCATCGGCTCGGAAAAAGTGATCAGACTGCTGGAGGAAGGCGGGGGCAGCGTGGTTTGTTTTGAAAGCTGCAGCGGCTACAAAACCCTGGCCATGCTGACTGATGAAGACGAGCGGCGGGACCCCCTGGAAGCTATCGCCGAAAGGTCGCTGAAAATCCCCTGCTCCTGCATGACGCCGAATGAGGGGCGTCTGGAACTGCTGGGCAGAATGATTCGTGAGTACCGCGTCGACGGTGTCGTTGACCTTACCTGGCAGGCCTGCCACACCTATAATATCGAGGCGGAATTAGTACGCGGCTACGTCAGGGACAATTTTGACATACCATGCCTGCACCTGGAAACCGACTATTCAAATTCCGACTTGCAGCAGTTGAAAACCCGGGTCACGGCTTTTATTGAGTTGCTGGATAAGAGGTGGACGTAAAATTATTACCGTGGGCATTGACGTGGGCTCCATAACCTCCAAAGCGGTCTTGATGAACGGTTCGGCCTGGCAGAGTGTGCTCCGGCCTACGGGTTACAGCCCGCGGCAGGCCGGCCGGGAGGTTTTTGACGAACTTTTGGACAAGGCCGGATTGGCGCGGGCGGATATTGGCTATATCATCGCCACCGGCTACGGGCGGACAACCCTCGAATTCGCGGATAAAGCCATGACCGAGATTACCTGCCACGCCAAGGGCGCGCACCACCTGGTGCCGGGCGCCGACATGGTGATTGACATCGGCGGTCAGGACAGCAAGGTGATTTTTACGGACAGGCAGGGCAATGTTGCTGACTTTTCCATGAATGACAAGTGCGCCGCCGGAACAGGCCGGTTCTTGCAGGTGATGGCCGCGGCCATGGGCGCCGACGTAAGTGAGCTGGCGGAATTGGCGCGCGGCGAGGAGCCTGTGCAGATCAGCAATATGTGCACTGTCTTTGCCGAGTCGGAGGTAATCAGCCTGCTGGCTGAAGGAGTGGGCAGAGGCAGGATTATTGCCGGCATCCACCGTTCCGTCGCCAAAAGAGTGACCGCCATGGCCGAAAGGATCGGCAAAGGCGAGTTAATCGCCTTTACCGGCGGGGTGTCTAAAAACGAGGGGGTGAAGGAATACCTTGCCCGGGAGCTGGGCAGGGAAATTGTCGTCGCTCCCGAATCCCAGCTTGCCGGGGCGCTCGGAGCCGCCCTTTTAGCGCGGGAAAAACTGCTTAACGCGAAGGTATTACATGAAAAGAAATAATTTTGTAATGTTCAGGGAATACCTGGGCAACGGTGTTTCTGATAGAGAAATATTGGAATGAAAAGCTCATAAATTTATTTTATTATTTGTCTGGTTGCTATAAAAATAATTGATTTATGTTATAAAGTAGCTATATGGTAAAATGAAAGCGATCGGAGCCGGTGTTGATCAAGTGATAACCCTTTAGTATTATTAATCTAGTTGTATTGAGACGACGGGAAGAAGGAAAGTGCCTTGCCGCAAGCGGTAGTAATTGTTTTCAAGTCAACCCATGACGTGATCAAAGCTAAAAACGAGCTGGCAAAAGCTTGTATCGCGCATGAATTGATTCCCACCCCAAAAGAAATTTCCGCCGAATGCGGGATGTCTCTGAGATTGGAAGAACCATTGTTAAGCAAGGCGCTTGATTTATTTCAAACAGCGGGGGTGCGGTACCGGGATGATTTACTTTGATCATGCCGCCACCAGTTTTCCCAAGCCCAAAGAAGTATTTGAGGCAATGGCGGACTATTTTTTCAACATTGGCGCCAACAACGGCAGGAGCGGCTACAGGATGGCGATAAAGGCCAGCGAGTTGGTCTTCAATACCCGCGAACTGCTGGCGCGGCTTTTTCAGATCAAAGACAGCGCCAGGATCATTTTCACCAAAAACGTCACCGAAAGCCTCAATATTGCCATAAACGGTTTCTTGGAAAAAGGGGACCAGGTTGTCACAACCTCGATGGAGCATAACAGCGTGATGCGGCCGCTCCGTTACCTGGAACAGCGCGGGCAAATAAAAATATTCACCGTCCAGGCAAACAGGGAAGGTCTGGTGGACCCGGAAGCTTTCGCGGATATTCTTAAAAAAGAAAAGATTAAACTGGTGGTGGTAAACCACGCCTCCAACGTGACCGGTTCGATAGTCCCTCTTGATGTGATCGCTGAAATCGCTCACAGGCACGGGAGCCGCATTCTGGCGGACGCGGCGCAGACGGCGGGCGCCTATCCGGTTGACGCGGCGTCCGGCGATATCGACATGCTGGCCTTTACCGGCCACAAGTCCCTCCTGGGCCCGCAGGGCACCGGCGGCTTGTACGTGCGGGAAGGGATCGAACTGCTGCCCTTGATCAGAGGCGGCACCGGCAGCAATTCCGAGAAAGAGATCCAGCCTGACTTTTTCCCCGACCAGTTTGAGTCCGGCACCCTGAACGTGATCGGTCTCGCCGGCCTGGGCGCCGGGGTGAAATATGTTTTGGAAAAAGGCGTGTCAAATATCAGGCGGCAAGAAATGAAGCTGACGGAGATGTTTATCAAAGAAGCGGCAAAAATTGAAGGTGTTGAACTGTTCGGACCCGGCGGCATGGACCAAAGAGTGTCGGTTGTCAGTTTCAATATTTCCCGTTGCGCGCCGTCGACGGCCGCGTACCTGCTGGATAAGCATTTTGACATCGCCTGCCGGTCCGGCCTGCATTGCGCGCCCTCGGCGCACAGCACCATTGGCACGCTTCCGCAGGGGACCGTGCGGTTCGCTTTCGGCTGCTTCAATAACGCTGCCGAGGTTGAAAAAGGATTGACAGCCCTGGCTGAAATATCCCGGAAGGAGTATTGTAAGGAGTGAAACTAAAATGAAAATAGTCGACGCGAGAGGCTTGGCCTGCCCGGAACCGGTGCTGCTGACCAAAAAGGCCGTTGACGACGGCGAAAAGGAATTCGTGGTGCTGGTGGACGACGAGATACCGAAAGAAAACATCAGGAAATTTTGTGACGGCAACAACTGCTCCATGGACGAGGCCCCGGACGCCGGCGGCTGGAAGCTGACCGTCCGCCAAAAAGAAGGCTGCGCAGCCTGTGAAGAACTGCTGGAGCCGGTAAAAAGGGAATCAAATTCCAGGATTACTTTTATTATTACCTGCAACAAGATCGGCATTAACGACGAACTGGGCAAAATTTTGATTGAGGGATTCATCAATACCTTGCCCTCCGCCACAAACAAGCCCCGGCTGGTCATCTTTTTGAATGAAGGCGTGCACTTGACGACGGAAGGCTCCCCCGTGCTGCAATCGCTGGCCAAGCTCGTTGAGCTGGGCGTGGAAGTAAGGTCCTGCGGCACCTGCCTGGATTATTACGGCCTGAAGGAAAAGCTCAAGGTGGGGATTATCACGAATATGT